>CALEPU010000142.1 GCA_937913075.1 uncultured Clostridia bacterium | reverse complement strand
AGGAAGCAAGCATGGTCAAAGACCGCCTCAGCCGCCTATGGACGGTCAGGGCAGACCGCATCCCGGCGAGCATCCGAGGATGAATAACGGCGGCAGACAGTTCCAACAGCGTCCAAACACATTTAGACGCGAAGGTCTTTCGGGCAGTCCGGGCAGACACGGAGGCTCCGACGGTTCTCGCAGAAACGGAGCGCCCGGGGGCGATCGGCCCGGAGCCCGTTGATTCGAACTCCGACCGAAGCAGCCTGATATTTCATCATGTATTGTAAAAGCCCTTGAGCCATCGCGATCGAGGGCTTTTATGGTCTGCTTTTTATCAGCCAGTACAAGGAATGATGCGTCCTGAAGATACTTACGGTAGGATACAAGCCCTGTTCGGCTTTATAGACCGCGACACGGCTTGCAGGCAGTACCGGAAAGTTTCTTTTTCGTGGCTCGCAAGAACGGAAAGTCAACCCGCGTGGACACGTTCGAGGGCTACAAAGAGGTCTTGACCCTGTATTGCAGCAGGCGGGCAAGTCAGAGAACGGGGCTGTTGCAAATGCAATCAAATTGCAGGCAACAGCCCCTTGTTTGGCGGAGAAGCAGGGATTTGGAACCCAGCGTTCCGCAGAGGTTTTTTCCGAACAGCTTGTATTAGCGGAACGCCCCCTATTTGCTCCGCAAATAGGACAGGGCACAAATATTTTTTTCTTTAAACAAATCAGAGCACCGCTGGTGCTCTGATTTGTTTGGCGGAGAAGCAGGGATTTGAACCCTGGCGACCCTTCGCAGATCCTACTCCCTTAGCAGGGGAGCCCCTTCGACCTCTTGGGTACTTCTCCATATATAAAGTATTTAATCTGCTGGCGGAGAGAGAGGGATTCGAACCCGCGGTGCCTTGCGGCATCACCGGTTTTCAAGACCGGCTCCTTAAACCACTCGGACATCTCTCCATCTGTGCAACGGATGAATTATATCAAATAGAAACGCGATTGTCAATAACATTTTTAACCGTGTTAAATATATTATTGTCCTGCAAAAAGTACTGTCAGTTTTCCTTCTGAGCATTGACCAGCTTATCAAGTGCGGACTGGCTTTTCATGCCCCATACTCCATCGGGTATTATGGGGTCCCCGTTGGCGTCCTTATAGTTGGCGGCAATGAGCGCTAACTGCATTTTAAGTGCGGCCTCTCCCTTAATGCGGGGTGTTGTGACAGCAAAATGAAGGGGCACGTTTTTAGCTGCGGCTGCCGGGTAATCGAAGTAACAAAGGTCCATATCGACCTTGGTTGATATGCCGGAGACCTGTGCTTTTCCGTACTGCCACATTGTATAGGCTCGTTGATAGTCGGGGGCGGTCTTGCGCCATTGAGCAAGCCAGACGTCCCATTTTTCGGTACACTCCTCAGGGATGACGTTTGTGAGCCAATCCTTATTGGAATAGAGGAGCGGCATCTGCCCCGCCGCCTTTACCGCCGAACAGAACGCATCGACGACTTCTATACGTTTTTCCTTTGTCAGCAGTCGATAATGCTCGCCCTCTATATCCATAGCAATGGGGTAAGCAAGGCTAAAATCCGCCGCAAGCTCGAGCGCCGCCTGCGCCTCCGCTGTCGCCTCCTCCTCTGAGCTTGCCTTGCTGTAAACGTAAATGCCGAAGGGCAGCCCCGCTTTTGATGCGCCCTCTGCGTTTTCCAAAAACCTTTTATCAATAGCAGAAGCGCCCTGCAGCGCCTTTATCATAGCGAATGAAATGCCGCTGTCAGCCACAGCCTGCCAGTCGATAATCCCCTGATAGCGCGAAACGTCAATACCTTTTACCGCATCCATATTATCCTCTCCTGCAAATAGCGTTTACTTTATACTATGCCGAAGTAAAGAATTGCGTCTCTCTGCCGTTGCTGTAAAATATTTATAAAAAATATTCAATTTGGGCTTGACAAGCTCAATTAGATTGTGTACAATCTAATTGTATCAAATATAAACGGAGGTCACTACAATGAGCATTTACGACTACAAGATCAAAACAATGGACGGCGGCGAGGTTTCGATGGAGGATTACAGGGGAAAGGTGCTCGTAATCGTCAATACTGCTACCGGCTGCGGCTTTACTCCCCAGTACGTTGAGCTTCAGGAGCTTTACGACAAGTATCACGAGCAGGGGCTTGAGATACTCGACTTCCCCTGCAACCAGTTTATGAACCAGGCTCCCGGCACCGACGAGGAGATACACAGCTTCTGCGTCGGTCGCTATGCCATAAGCTTCCCCCAGTTCGCCAAGATCGACGTAAACGGCGAGAACGCCTCGCCCCTCTATAAGTATCTGACCGCCAACACCAAGTTCGCCGGCTTCGGCAAGGGCCCGAAGGCATTGATGATGGCGGGCGTTGTTAAGATGCAGGACAAGGACTACAAGAACAACGGCAATATTAAGTGGAACTTCACGAAGTTCCTGATAGACCGCGAGGGCAATATCCTTGGGCGCTTTGAGCCCACCGACGACATGGACGCATTTGCCGCCGAGGTCGAGAAGGCGCTGTAAGTCCTTCCCAAAAACGCGCGAGGCTTTTCATGGATAAGTACGATGCATTAAAGCTCGGTAATCAGCTCTGTTTTCCCTTGTATGCGGCAGCTCGGGAGGTGGTAAAGCTTTACCGCCCCCATCTTGCCGCGCTTGACCTGACATACACGCAGTATATCACTATGATGGTGCTGTGGGAGGCGGGCAGTATGAGCGTTAAGGAGCTTGGCGCGAGACTGTTTCTTGACAGCGGCACGCTGA
>CALEPU010000141.1 GCA_937913075.1 uncultured Clostridia bacterium | reverse complement strand
GCCGACCGCCGCCCCGACCGCAGAGACCGCCAATACGCTTACTTTTGTCGACCCTGCCTTTGAGGAATGTGTAAGAAGGCGGCTCGATATCCCCGAGGGCGCTGAAATAACGCGAGGGCAGACCGCGAGCGTTGACAAGCTTATATTGGACAGCAGGGAGATAACAAGCCTCGACGATCTCGATAAATTTCCCGCCGTGACCTGGATAATTTTGACCGTATCCGAGGATGCCGACCTTTCAGGGCTTTCGCAATGCGCCGAGCTTACTACTCTCTATATGACCGACGGAAACGTAAAGGATATTTCCTTTGCTTCCGCGCTTACTAAGCTGCAGCTTTTAAACATTTATTGCAGCAGAGAAGTTGACTTAACGCCTCTTTCCGAGCTGCATTCGCTCAAAAACCTGTATTTAAGCTCGAACGGAGAGACCGAGCTTGCTCCGCTCGCAGGGCTCAGTCTCGACGCGCTGAAAATCGACGGCGCGCCGGGCTCCGACTTCGGCGTTGTGTCGCAAATCAAGAGCCTGAAAAGCCTCTATATTTATGATTGCGATCTGACAGACATCGGATTTGTAGCCGAGCTTTCGAATTTGACGCTGCTTGAAATAACGAACAACTACGTTGAGGATATCTCTCCTCTGGCCGGGCTTGGAAAGCTCACGCACTTCAATGCGGAGAACAATTACATATCCGACGTCAGTCCCCTTTACGGACTTCGCTCGCTGGAATACGTCAATCTTTCGTGGAACCCCGCTTCGCAGACGGATGTAGCTGCGCTCAAGGCCGCGCTTGAGGCAGGGCTTCACGGCGGCGTCGCATACGTGGAAGCCTATCCTTACAGCAGGGAGCTTTTTGCCTGCTGGCCCATGGATCTTGACGGGGACGACGAGGACGAGTATTTCTGTGCCGACCTTGAGAATATCACCGCTGACTTCGTATCGTTTGTGTGGCTCGAAAACAAGGAGCATCACAGGATAAGCGCCATTATGCAATGCGGCTCCGGTCACGTCAGCTACGGCAGCTTTGCGCTGGTAAACAGTCCCGATTACGGCTTATGCATAATGTCTGCCGCACCCGAGTATTACGGTCAATACTACGGCTACACGCTCTACAAATACGAAAACGGCCGGCTTCGCTCGGTGTATTCCGAGACCTTCTACAGCTACAACGATGAGGCTGAGAACACCTTCGATCCCGAGGCTGCCGCCGACTATGAGCAAAGGGTCAATGCGCTTTACGCAAGCGGTCGGCTGCTGATAACCACCGACAGATACGGGCTCATGACGGGCGAATTCGGCTCGGGCAGCAGCTTTGCCGCATTGGACGGGAACGTCTCCGCCGTCATCTGCTCCTACGGCAGCATAGGCGGCGGCATTGAGCGCGCCGCCTCGGGCGAAAACGCAAGCTATTTCAAGGTATTTGACAAGCTCGTTTACAGCAGGGTGAAGGTTGAGCCGTTTGTAGGCTGATCACTTGCAATTCGCTAAATGAATACCGTTTAAAAAACAAGCATGGCTCGTTCAAAATTGCGCCATGCTTGTTTCTATGAGCTTTGTCAGCGGCTTTTGTAATTTGCCGTTATTTCCCGGGAAATAATGCCACGATCAGGGATTTAGCCTTATGGGGCTGCGGAAAATGAACTCCGCCTCCTTTATTCCGATATCGAGGAGCAGCATCGTCATGCGGTCGACGCCGAGGCCGAAGCCGCCGTGGGGCGGGCAGCCGTAGCGGAAGAACTCCATATAGAACTTGACGTCCTCACCCAAGCCCTTCTCGTCAGCCTGCGCGCGCAGCACGTCATAACGGTGCTCACGCTGTGCGCCGGTGGTTATCTCCGTTCCACGCCAGATAAGGTCGTAGCCCTGCGGCACGCCGTCCCTGCGCATGTGGTAGAAGGCGCGCTTTTCGGCGGAATAATCGGTTACGAAAAGGAACTCGTGTCCGTACTCCTCCATGCTGAACTTATAGGAGAGCTTCTCCGCGTCGGTGGTAAGATCGCCCTTTTCCTCTTCCGGAACGGTGTAGCCGTAGCGCTTTTCAAGCTCATCATAAAGGTCGCGCAGCTTTATACGGGGGAAGGGGACGGTGGGGACGACGGTCTTTAAGCCGAAGAGCCTTTCGATCTCGTCGCCGTACTTCTCCGCAACGTTTTTGAGGGCATGCTGCAACAAGAGCTCCTCCATGTGCATAACGTCCTCGTAGGAGTCGATATAGCTGAATTCAAGATCGAAGCATGTGAACTCTGTCGCATGGCGGGAGGTAAAGCTCTTTTCGGCACGGAAAACGGGACCTACCTCGAAAATGCGTTCGAGGCCCGAAGCCATTGCCATCTGCTTATAAAACTGCGGACTCTGCGCAAGGTATGCCTTGCGGTCAAAATAGGTGAGCTCGAATACGTCTGCGCCGCTCTCGGAAGCGGTACCGATGAGCTTGGGGGTATGTATCTCAACGAAATTGCGCTCTAAAAGGAAATCGCGCATGGATCTGACGAACTCCGTCTGCGCCTTGATCATGAGCTTGTTCTTCTCTGTTCTGAGATCTATCCAGCGGTAATCCATGCGGGCGTCTATCGCGGAGTCCGCCATCATGGGCATAGCCCCGGCAACGGACTCGACGACGAGCTTTTCGACGACCATCTCACGTCCGCCCATCTTTACGGCGGGGTTCTCGACCACCTTGCCGTAAGCGGTGACGACGGACTCGACCGTGAGCTTATCGACCTCGACGGCGACCTCGTGGAAGGCGCCCTTATCGACGGTGAGCTGGAGCTTGCCCGAAAAATCGCGCAGGACTATGAACGCCATGTAGCGCTTGTTGCGCAGGTTCTCAACAAAACCGGCGACACGGCAATACTCCCCATTGGGAGCGGATGCAACGAGAGTTCTTTCCATAAATTTATCTCCTTAAATGAATGATCATTTGTTGACCTTGTAAATAATAACGCCGTTCTGCTCGTAAACCTTTTGCAGAGTGTTGAAAAAATCGGTGTCGACGGCGTAATTGCTTCTCTCCCATGAGCTTAAAAGCACGTAATCAACGCCGTATTCTTCGGAAAGCTGCGCAAAGCACTCACGCGGAGCCTCGTACATACGCTTTACGTTATTGGACCTCGGCATATAATCGACCCCGTGGAAATAGAGGAAGGTGCCCGCGCCGCACACTATATTGCGCCCCGTGAGCATGGCGACGGCGTTGTTGTGGTTGGTAGCTGTGAGGAAGGTGGCGTCAGGCTCGGTGTTTGCCTTTATGAACTCCGCCGCCTCGACAAGCGGAGCCGAGACCACCTGATAGCCGTTCTCTATATTTTGAAGCTTTCCTTCCCTGAAGCCGAGGTGATCCGCGGATACGTACTCCCTCGCAAGCGTCATCACGCCGGAGAGAAGCATGGAGCCGATAAGCACGACGAATATCGCGCGCTGTGCTATCCTTCGCGAAAGCGGGACGGCCTTTTTTATGCGCTCGTTAGTGCGCCTCGAGCCCGTGCCGCCGTCAGCTATGCGGTCGTACAGGGTCATTATGAGCTCCGCGACTATACCGCAGGTCAGCGCGAACCACACGAACAGCAGTTTGTTGTTGTCGTACGTGTTGGGCTGGAATACCACGAACTCGCATAAAGCCCAAATCAAGAGCCCGCCGCCGTAAAACAGCTTGTTATCACTCTTGGTATAGAGGAATGCGATAGGCATCAGAAGGAATATGAAGCCGAGGTTTTTAACGTAGAACCAGAGCCACGAGTCGGACTCGTTGCACCAATTCCAATGAAGCTTTAAGAACCCGCCCGCGCTGGACTGCTTGAAGGTAAAGCCTAAAAGCTGCGGAGCGGCGAGGAGCATTGCGATAACGCCGAAGACGAGGAAGCCTTTAAGCATCTTGCCGTCGTTCTCCCCGCCCTTTTTAACGATCCATCTGATAAACAGCGCGGCAATGAGGAAGGCGCTGATAAGCCCGAGCGCGAAGAAGCTGTGAGTATGCACGAGGGGCATTGCGCCTGCAAGAACGCCGAGACATATAAACAGCCTGCGCTCGCCCTCAAACGCAGCTCTGTGCAAAAGCTGCAGCGCGGGGAAAAGGAGCGCCCAGCCGAACAGCGTTGCCCTCTGGGGAACGAGCATATCCGCTATGCTGTTGACCCAACGCAGTCCCAGCGAAACATAATTGGTCGGCGTCTTATACCAGCCCTCGAGCAGCCGTTCGCCCATATCGAGCGCGGCAGTGCCTTCGGGCAGCGCGGCGTTGATGCCGTAGGTGTCGGCAAGCCAGCTCTGCCACGCCGAGCCGCTCGTGAGAGAAGCATAGGTCTTGGCATTGTCGAAGAAATAGAAGAAGCCGAAGCCGCCGCCGATGAAAAAGAGCCATGTTGCAATGACGGCGACGGAATTTCGCTTGAACCACTGCTCAAAAAAGAGGTACACGCCGAGCACGACTATTGCATAGGCGTAAAGCGCGGGCAGCAGCGCGGCGAAGCGCAGAGTGGAACCCATGGTATAGAACGTGGAGCTGACGCTGTCGCAAAGGAAGGGATAGCCCAATCTTGTGCCCGGCAGTATGGAATACTCCGGCGGGAAGGTCTTTTGCACCGAAATGCTCGTTATAAAGCCGAGGTGCATACAAAGATCGCCGTAAGTGCACTGACCAACGTGCAGGCTTCCGTCCGACGCCTGCACTATCGTATGGTTTGAGAGAAGCACCGCTCCTATAACTATGAGCGGAATACAAGTCAACAGGAGCGCCCGCTCGTTCTTTAAGGCGAACCGTTGTCTTGCCTTGACCTTCGCGGCGAAATCGGCGTCGTTACTTAGCTTTTTATTGTAGAGCAGAGCGCAAAGAACGCCTGCGCAGCATGCAACAGCCAGCGCAATAAGCTGAGCCGCGAGAGTGAAGCCGATCAAAAACGCCGGCAGCACCGGCAGCCATAAAAGCATTACCAGCCCTGCTGTGAGCCCGAACAGCAGCCTGCGAACGAGCCTGTCACCGGGAAGCAGCAGGCGGGCGATAAAGCAGCCCGAAACGGCAAACAAAACGAGGTATAAGGCCGAAGCCAAATTGAGCAATATATCCATCGAAGCTCCTTATCAGAAGAAAAGATTGAACCTGTTTAAAGGGTAGATGCGGAGACGCACCTCGCCGAATACGTCGCCTGCGGGTATTATTCCGCGCGAGAGCAATGTGATCTCGCTCCTGTCGTCGGGAAGGAGCAGCAGGTACCCTGTCGGCACCTCTGCTTCCTCGTCAAGCTCGGCGGGAATATTCGAAGCATAAGGCTCCTCCAAGAGCCTTCCGTCAACGTATAAAGAGCCGCCGCGAATTATAACGCTGCTGCCGCCGAGGGCGATTATGCGGTATTCGTTCATTCCGCCGCCTATATCGGCGCGCACAATGTCGCCGACGGCATACCCGCCGAAGTATTTAACCAGCCTGTCCACTATTACGATCTCGCCGTTTTCAAGCTCGCCGACGCCGGGGTCGGCGGTTATCTCAGGCACCCAAATGAATTTAAAGAGCACGAAAACCAGCGCGGCGCACAAAAACAGCGTGACTATTACGTCAGCCGCACGGCGCGCCGCCGACTCCGCACGGGTATAAGTGCTGCGAACGGTGTAATTGCGCATATAATGCCCCTTAACTTATGGTAAGGCGAGGGAAGTTCCCCGCAGTAACGGACGAACGCCTTTTATCAGTCTACGCCCCTTATAGCGCTTATGGGGTACATGACCCCGCGCACCCTGCCTATGACCTCGCCGAGCTCAATAGGACCTACGTCCGCCATACGGCTGTCATGGGAGTTGGTGCGGTGATCGCCCATTACGAAAACACATCCCTCCGGCAC
>CALEPU010000140.1 GCA_937913075.1 uncultured Clostridia bacterium | reverse complement strand
CCCCGTAGCTGCGGCGATGGTATCGAGCCCGACGGCTCTGCCCCCGAATTTAACTATCATCGCTTTCAGCATTCTGCGGTCTACCGCGTCGAGCCCAAGCTCGTCTATGCCGAGCATTTCGAGCCCGTGCATGGCGGCGTCCCTGTCTATGACTTCGCTGCCCGAAACCTGAGCAAAATCACGCACGCGCTTTAATAGACGGTTGGCTATCCTTGGCGTGCCTCTCGACCTCGAGGCTATCTCCAAAGCGCCGTCCTCGGTAATGACTGCGCCCAGAATGCCCGCGCTCCTTGTCACTATCTCTTTAAGATCCTCGGGAGCGTAAAGATCGAGCTGTTCCTTAATGCCGAACCTGTCACGCAGGGGCGAGGTCAAAAGTCCGAGTCTCGTAGTCGCACCGACGAGCGTAAACCTCGGCAGCTCAAGCCTTAAAGACCTTGCGGATGGGCCCTTGCCGATTATTATGTCATAGGCAAAATCCTCCATGGCGGGATATAAAACCTCTTCCACGTTGGGATTGAGCCTGTGTATCTCGTCGATAAACAGTATATCGCCCTCGGAAAGGTTTGAGAGCAGCGCGGCAAGATCGCCTGCGTGCGTTATCGCGGGGCCGCTCGTTACCTTTAAATTGCCGCCTGTTTCGTTGGCGATTATCGAGGCGAGCGTGGTCTTGCCGAGCCCCGGCGGACCGTAGAGCAGCACATGATCCAAGACCTCGCCGCGCAGCTTAGCCGCGCGTATATATACGCTGATGTGCTCCTTTACCATCGTCTGCCCGATGTACTCGCTCAAAAAACGGGGGCGCAGACTGTATTCGGTTTTTGCGTCCTCCTCCAAGAGGGAAGAGGATATCAGTCTCTCGTCAAATTCCATAATTGCCTATCCGATCACGGCGCCGCACGGCTCAACGGCTCCTTGCAAGCTCCTTCAATGCCAACGTTATCATATCCTCGACCCTGTCGCAATCGGCAATATTTGCCACAGTCCTGCCCGCGACAGCGCCGTCGTAACCAAGTGAGACGAGCGCCGCTATCGCCTCTGCGCGCATTGAAGCAGAGCTTGACTTGTCCTTTGATGCGGGCATGGCAACAGCCTCTTCTGCGGCGTCCACCTTGCCCTTGAGCTCCAATATCACGCGCTCCGCCGTTTTCCTGCCCATGCCCTGCACCCTTGCGAATGCGGCGGCGTTATCGGTCAGTACCGCAAGCGCAACATCCTCGGGCGAAAGCACCGAAAGCACGTTGAGCGCAACCTTCGGGCCTATGCGCGATACGGAGATCAGCTTGCGGAACATCGTACGCTCTTCGTCTGTTAAAAAGCCGAAGAGCGCGACAGAGTCCTGAGTAATGTGAAAATGAGTCAGCAGCTTTGCCTCCTGCCCGTCAACAAGCCTGCGCAGCGTATTTGCACTGCAGTAAAGCTCGTAACCGACGCCTGCCGCCTCTATTATTACCCTGTCCGAAAGGACGGGGGATGCAATGCCTTTGATGTGAGCGTACATTATTTTATCCTGTATTCCTCCAAGGTGGGACCTATGGCGTTGGCATGGCATATCGCCGCGCCCAAAGCGTCGGCTGCGTCGTCGGGCTTGGGCAGAGAGGCAAGCTTTAAAAGCAGCTTGACCATGGTCTGAACCTGAAGCTTGTCCGCATGACCGTCGCCGGTAACGCTCAGCTTTATTTCCATAGGCGTGTATTCATAAAGCGGAAGCCCCGCCTGCTGTGCGGCAAGCAGCGCAACTCCTCGGCCGGCAGCGACTTGTATCGCGGTCTTTGCGTTGTGGTAGAAGAACAGCTCCTCAAACGCGATATGGTCGGGACGGTGCTTTGCTATCAATAGCGAAACGCCCGCATGCAGCGCCTCGAGCCTCTCGGGGAAGGTCATCTTGGGAGTGGTCTCGATAACGCCGTAGTCGATAACGGACATATTGCCCCCGTCATAGTTTAACAGACCGTAGCCCAAAATTGCATATCCCGGGTCGATGCCGAGTATCACCATATAGGATGCGCCTCATAAATACAAATTTCTTCCTCCATACTATATTACCATGAAAACCGATAATTTACAAGCGCGTGGAGCAAACTATCTGCGGATATCTTTAAAATATTTTTTCAGCCCTCGGACTGAAAAAGCGGACAGGGAGGAAAGCCGCAATGCTCTTGACACGTTTTTCTTCTGCGGCAGCGCTGATTTTAACGGCAGCGGCGCTTGCTTTGCTGATACTGCCGGTCAGAATAGAGCTTGATTTAAGGCTTAGGACTGAGGCTTCCGCAGCCGCGTTTTCCATCGCACCTTTTGCTGGGCTTTTTCGCTTTAAGATCGGAAGAGCACACGTCTGAACTCC
>CALEPU010000139.1 GCA_937913075.1 uncultured Clostridia bacterium | reverse complement strand
TGTTACCATGACGTCCTGCCATTTTATCTCCAACGCTTATTTTACGTTTTTGAGCTATATAAACTCTTATTATTTTTGATACTCCTGCTGGTAGTTCATCACAGTCTTCTTTTGTAAATATTTTAATGTCATGAACTATACCTTCTCCACCATGTGGTACTCTTAATGAAGTATCTCTTACTTCTCTTGTTTTTTCTCCAAATATTGCATGTAATAGTTTTTCTTCTGATGTTAATTCAGCCATTCCTTTTGGAGTAACTTTTCCTACTAATATATCATCATCTTTTACTTCTGTACCAATTCTTATAATACCGTTTTCATCTAGGTTTTTAACTGCGTCTTCACCGATATTAGGTATATCTCTTGTGAATTCTTCAGGTCCTAGTTTTGTATCTCTACATTCGATTTGATAATCTTCTATATGAATTGATGTATAAACATCGTCTTTTACTAATCTTTCGTTTAGGATTACGGCATCCTCGTAGTTGTAACCATTGTAGTTCATGAATGCTACTGTTACGTTTCTACCTAGAGCCATTTCTCCCATTTCTGTACTTGGACCATCTGCGATAACTTCGTCTTTTTTAACTTTGTCTCCTAATCTTACGATTGGTACTTGATGGTAACAAGTTCCAGCATTACTTCTTTCGTATCCATTTAGGTAGTATGTATCATTTCCACCTAATGTTTTTACTACTATTTTTCTAGCGTCTACATAGTCTACTACACCATCTGCTTTAGCAATTACTACTGCTCCAGAGTCTCTTGCAGATATTGCTTCAATACCTGTTCCAACTAATGGTGCTTCATTTTTAAGTAGTGGGATTGCTTGACGTTGCATGTTTGCACCCATAAGTGCACGTTTACCATCATCGTGTTCAAGGAATGGAATACCTTGTGTAGTTATTGATATTACTTGTTGTGGTGAAACGTCCATGTAGTCTACTTTTTCTTTTTCTATTTGAATTGTTTCTCCATGATATCTTACTGGAATTCTATCTGGAACGATTTCATCGTTTTCATTTAATTCAACTGTAGCTTGTGAAATATAGTATTCTGTTTCTTCATCTGCAGTCATATATTTTACTTCATCGGTTAATTTGCAATTTTCTACTTTTCTATATGGAGTCATAATAAATCCATAGTCGTCAACTCTTGCATATGACGCTAATGAAGTTATAAGTCCGATGTTTGGTCCTTCTGGAGACTCGATTGGACAGATTCTTCCGTAATGTGATGGGTTAACGTCACGTACTTCCATACCTGCTCTATCACGAGAAAGTCCACCTGGTCCTAAAGCAGATAAACGACGTTTATTTGTTAACTCAGCAACTGGATTTGTTTGATCCATGAACTGCGATAACTGAGATGAACCGAAGAATTCTTTAATTGCCGCCGTTACCGGGCGAATATTAATCAAACTCTGAGGGGTGACAATATCAAGATCCTGCAGCGTCATACGTTCGCGAATAACACGCTCCATACGAGAGAATCCGATACGGAACTGGTTCTGCAGGAGCTCACCTACCGAACGGATACGTCTGTTGCCGAGGTGGTCGATATCGTCGGTTCTGCCGATGCCGTAGGGCAGACCCATCAGGTAGCTGACGGAGGCGATCATATCGGCCTCGATTATATGACGGGGGCTGAGCTCCAAAGCGTTGCGCTTTAAGAACTCCATAAACTCCTCGTCGCTTTCCATCTCGACCCTCTGCTTGAGGAAATCGACAGCGAGAGGATAATAAACGCGCTCGTTTATGCCGAGGGAGCGGAGCAGCCTGTCGTTTTCCTTCTCGTCGTCAACAAAGCGGAAGTAGAGGTTCGGGTCTACAAAGCGGTTGCCCAGCACGCGGAGCTTGCGGTCCATGTGCTCGTTGGGGTAAACGTAAACGCCCCAAATGCCCGCGTTTTCAATGGCAAGAGCGACCTCTTCGGAAATGAGCGCCTCCTCCTCGACGAGCACCTCGCCGGTGTTCGGGTCGACGACCGTCTCGGCAGCGAACCTGCCCGCGATCCTCGCCGCAAGGGAAAGCTTTTTGTTGAATTTGTACCTGCCGACGCGCGCAAGGTCGTAGCGCTTGTCAAAGAACAGGGTAGTTAAAAGCGTGCGCGCGCTCTCCTCCGTGGGAGGCTCGCCCGGACGCTGACGCTTGTATATCTCGATAAGACCGTCGGCGGTGTTCTCCGTCGGATCCTTCTCGAGGGTCTTCAAAAGACGCTCCTCCTCGCCCAGGAGCTCAAGTATCTCGGCATTGCTGCTGTAACCCAGGGCTCTGAGGAAGGCGGTAACGTGCAGCTTGCGCTGACGGTCTATCTTGACGTAAAGTATCTCGTTGCTGTCAGTCTCATACTCCAGCCACGCGCCGCGGTTGGGGATCACCTGCGAGCTGAAAAGATGACGACCCAGCTTGTCGATAGTGTCGGTATAGTAGGCGCCGGGGCTCCTTACGAGCTGGCTGACTATGACGCGCTCGGCGCCGTTGATGATGAAGGTGCCCTGCTCCGTCATCAGCGGGAAGTCGCCCATGTAGACCTCCTGCTGCTTCACCTCGCCGGTTTCGGTGTTGATGAGGCGTACCGATACGCGTAAGGGGGCGGAGTAGTTGACGTCCCTCTCCTTGCACTCGGCAATGCTGTACTTGGGATGCTCCTTGTCGATGCTGTAATCGACGAACTCAAGCACCAGCTTCTCGGTAAAGTCCTTAATGGGCGAAATATCGGCAAGCACCTCGCCGAAGCCGTGATCGACGAACTGACGGTATGAATCCTTCTGAACCTCGATGAGGTCGGGCATACCCAGTATCTCGTTGATGCGCGAAAAGCTCATGCGGTGCTTTTTGCCCATTTCAACCTTATGTACCATCTCTTAATTCTCCTCCCTTTCAACTGCGTGATCGGTAAACAAGATAAGACTCTTCACACGCCGGACGAGCGGATTTTTTCAATCCCCGCAAGGGAAAGCCGCCGCCCACGCCCGCGGCTTTAAAACCGCTTGCGGATATAAGGCGCATTATAAGCCATAGTATAACAGTTTCTTATTATAGGCGCGGTTCGTCAAATTGTCAATATCCCCCCGAGGGGTAAATAAAAATATATTTCCAACGGAGAAAAAAACTGATATAATAGCAAGGGAAAAGCTGCGCCTGCGGCGCCCGACCGGTAAATTTCCGAATTACGCATTACGCATTACGCATTACATCATCAAGGAGGTATCCCATGTCCAATTCCGATAAAAAGCCCGCGCTCGTCATCATGGCTGCGGGCATGGGCTCGCGCTACGGCGGGCTCAAGCAGCTCGATCCCTTCGACGAATACGGCAATTTCATAATCGACTACTCTTGCTATGACGCCATAAGAGCGGGCTTCGAGCACATCGTGTTCATCATCAAGAGCGCCATCTATGAGGATTTTGTCACGACCATAGGCGCAAGGGTCTCGCGCTATGCAAAGGTCGATTACGTCCTTCAGGAGCTCGATAAGCTCCCCGAGGGCTTTGAGGTTCCCGAGGGCAGGGTCAAGCCATGGGGGACCTCCCACGCCATACTCTGCGCGGCGGAGGCCGTGGACGGTCCGTTTGCCGTGATAGGCGCCGACGATTACTTCGGACCCTCCGGCTTTAAGGCGATATACGACTTTTTGAGCAGCGACGACGAGCCCGGGCATTTTGCAATGGTCGGCTACATGGCGGCCAATACCCTCCCGCCCTACGGCTTCGTCGCAAGGGGCGAGTGCGCGGTCGATGAAAACGGCTATCTAACCGATATTATAGAGAGGAAGAAGCTGCGTGCCTGCGACGGCGGCGCCGAGTACACCCTGGACGACGGCGAGACCTTTATAAAGATACCGCCCGAAACGCCCGTCAGCATGAACTTCTTCGGCTTCAAGCCCTCGCTCTTTGAGGAGATAAAGCAGCATTTCCCCGTATTTTTGAAGGAGAATATCCCCCTCGATCCCATGAAGTGCGAGGATCTTCTGCCCGACGCAGTAAGGCGCTGCCTCAAAAAGGGCGGCTATTCCGTCAAGGTGCTCACCACACCCGACCGCTGGTTCGGCGTGACCAACAGGGAGGATAAGCCCGTCGTCGTCGAAGCCCTCCGTAGGTTTACCGAGGAGGGGCTGTATCCCGAGGGACTTTGGAAATAGAATGAATACTGAAAGATGAATAATGAATAATTGATGAAGAAAATCCCCCGCCGGGGGATTTTCCGATATAAAAGGAACACTCCCGCGCAGCGGGTGAGGGGTGTACATAAGCATATATATCGCAAGCTGCCTCGGAGCATATATCGCATTTGCAAAGCGGACATATCGC
>CALEPU010000138.1 GCA_937913075.1 uncultured Clostridia bacterium | reverse complement strand
GTGACCATGCTGCTGACAAATATCATGCTGGCAAGGTACTTGGGAGATGATGCACTCAACGCATATTCCCTCCTGATGTATATAGCCACTTTCTCAGCCTCAATCTTCATAGGAGCCAGCCAGGGACTCCAGCCCCTTTTCCCGGGCAATGGAGGCCCGGGTGCGCCGCTTCTGCTTATAGGGACGGTACAGGTCCTCCAGCTCCGCCAGGGTGGCGGCCTTGTTCAGCGCGGTTTCCAGCTCCGGGGTCAGCTTGCCCTGGGCTTCGATGGCCTTTTGAATGGCGGCCCGGCGCTCGTTCAGGCCCCGCAGGTATTGCAGACGGGTCTCCAGGTTCCGCAGGGCGGTGTCGTCCATGGAGCCGTGGAGCTCCTTGCGGTATCGGGCGATGAAGGGGATGGTGTTGCCCTCGTCCAGCAGCTGCACCACGTTTTCCACATGCCGGGGGTCCTTGCCCAATTCGGCGGCCAGGGTTTGAATGATGGGTTCCACAATATTACCTCTTTATCCGTTTGCGTAGAATTCTACCAGGCAGTATACCACATTCCGGAGGCAAATGGTACTGCGGATTGTGCCGAAAGCGAAAAACCCGGTTGGACAAATGGGGCAGGATGTGGTATCATGGCGCCAAAGGCGGCAAAAGGACGCTGAAAGGAGCGAGGATCATGGCACAGATTACAGATTTGAATATCACCGTGGACCCGGAGACCAGGCCCTATGTGTCCTGGGAGCTGGTGGGGAATTTTATGACCGATGTCTTCCAGGCTGTGGGCGTGCCGGAGGAGGACGCGAAGCTGTGCGCGGACGTGCTCATGGAGAGCGACCGACGCGGCATTGAAAGTCACGGCTGCAACAGGTTTAAGCCGATCTATATCGATCGCATCCGCGCGGGCATTCTGAACCCCGTTACCGATATCGAAATATTAAAGGAGACTCCGACCACCGTCGTTATGGATGCGCACGACGGTATGGGTATGGTGGCGTCCCATAAGATTATGGAGATGCTGATTATAAAGGCGAAGACCTACGGGCTTGCCATGGGCGCAATACGCAATTCATCACACTACGGCATTGCGGGGTACTGGGCAACTATGGCTACAAAGCAGGGTATGATCGGTATGACCGGCACCAACGCGCGTCCCTCCATAGCGCCAACCTTCGGCGTTGAGAACATGCTCGGCACTAATCCTTTGACTATCGGTCTTCCCACCGATGAGGAATTCCCGTTCGTTATCGACTGCGCTACCTCCATTACACAGCGCGGTAAGATTGAGTATTTTGCAAGGAACGGAAAACCCACGCCCGCAGGCATGGTAATAGGCAAAAACGGCGAGGCGCTGACCGACAGCGAGCAGATACTCGTCGATCTTACCGAGGGCACTGCGGCGCTCGCTCCCCTCGGCGGCATAAACGACGATCTTGCCGGCTACAAGGGCTATGGCTATGCGACCGTCGTAGAGGTGCTCTCCGCGGCATTGCAGTCGGGCAGCTATTTGAAGATGCTCACCGGCTTTGACGAGAACGGCAACCGCAGACCCTACCATCTTGGGCATTGGTTCCTCGTCGTCGATCCCGACGCTTTCATGGGGCAGGACACCTTTAAAAAGATCTGCGGCGATATTCTGCGCGCGCTTCGCGCATCCGAAAAGGCGCCGGGCCACGACCGCATATATACCGCCGGTGAAAAGGAGTACCTCTGCTGGCTCGACCGCAAGGACAAGGGCGTGCCCGTGGGAGAGGGCGTACAGAAGGATCTTACTACCGTCAGGGACTGGTACAAGCTTCCCTTCAAATTCGACTTCGAAAAATAAAATATCGTATTATAAGGAGAATTATTATGGATTATGCAAAAGAGTCGCTTCGTCTGCACGAGGAATGGAAGGGCAAAATAGAGGTCAAGGCGACGGTGCCCGTCGAAACAAAAGAGGATCTTTCACTTGCTTATACTCCGGGCGTTGCTCAGCCCTGCCTTGAAATACAGAAGGATATCAATAAGAGCTATGAGCTTACCCGCCGTCATAATCTCTGCCTCGTCGTAACGGACGGAACTGCCGTTCTGGGGCTCGGTGATATCGGTCCCGAGGCGGGCATGCCTGTCATGGAAGGCAAATGCGTGCTGTTTAAAACCTTCGGCGGCGTCGATGCATTCCCTCTCTGCATAAAGAGCAAGGATGTTGATGAGATCGTCAACACGATATACCTCATCTCCGGCAGCTTTGGCGGCGTCAATCTTGAAGACATTGCCGCTCCCCGTTGCTTTGAGATCGAGCGCAGGCTGAAAGAAAAATGCGATATCCCAATATTCCATGACGATCAGCACGGCACTGCCGTGATCACTCTCGCAGGTCTTATGAATGCCGTCAAGGTCGTGGGCAAAAAGCTTGAAGACGTCAAGGTAGTGATAAACGGCGCCGGTGCTGCGAGCATTGCGATAGCAAAGCTTTTGCTCTCCTCCGGCGTTAAGTACATAACCCTCTGCGACAGGACCGGCATCATATACGAGGGACGTGAGAAGGGCATGAACCCCATCAAGGAAGAGATGGCAAAGGTCACAAACCTTGAAAAGAAGCAGGGCACCCTCGCAGACGCGCTTGTCGGCGCCGACGTTTTCATTGGCGTTTCCGCTCCCAACACCGTTTCCGTTGATATGGTCAGGTCCATGGCGAAGGACGCGATAGTGTTTGCGTGCGCCAACCCCACTCCTGAGATCTTCCCCGACGACGCTAAGGCCGGCGGAGCCGCCGTCATCGCAACCGGCAGGAGCGATTTTCCCAACCAGATAAACAACGTGCTCGCCTTCCCGGGTATCTTCCGCGGCACCTTTGATGTGCGCGCATCCGATATCAATGACAAGATGAAGATCGCAGCCGCTCATGCTCTGGCCGATCTTATCTCCGATGAGGAGCTTTCTGCGGATTATATAATCCCCAAGGCGTTCGATCCCAGAGTCGGAAAGGCTGTTGCATCCGCTGTTGCCGAGGCCGCAAGACGAAGCGGCGTTGCAAGGATCTGACGAGTTGACTTACTTGTTTTTAACAGGCTGCAAATAGGAGGAGTGAAATGCAGAATATTGATAAGCTCGCTGTCACCTCTATAAGGATGCTCAGTGTTGACGCCATACAGAAGGCAAAGAGCGGGCACCCGGGTCTTGCCATCGGCTCAGCGCCCATGGCGTACACGCTTTGGAAGAACATGCGCCACGCCCCTAAGCATCCCGACTGGCTTGGCAGAGACAGGTTTGTTTTGAGCGCGGGGCACGCTTCGATGCTGCTGTATTCCCTTATGCACCTTTTCGGTTATGACGTAAGCATAGATGATATAAAGGATTTCCGTCAGCTCGGCAGCAAGACGGCGGGGCATCCCGAATACGGCAATATCCCCGGCATCGAGGCAACCACAGGTCCTCTCGGTCAGGGCTTTGCCATGGCTGTCGGTATGGCGGCAGCGGAACGCCACATGGCGGCAAAGTTCAACCGTCCCGGCTTCAACGTGATCGACAATCACACCTATCCCCTGATGGGTGACGGCTGCATGATGGAGGGCGTTGCGTCGGAGGCGGCTTCGCTCGCAGGCACTCTGGGGCTCGGCAGGCTTATTGCGCTTTACGACAGCAATCGCATCACCATCGAGGGCAGTACCGATCTCGCTTTCACAGAGAATGTTGCAATGCGCTTCGAGGCTTACGGTTGGCAGGTGCTCGAGGTTGCATGCGGCGAGGA
This sequence comes from uncultured Clostridia bacterium, assembly GCA_937913075.1. Lineage (GTDB taxonomy): Bacteria > Bacillota > Clostridia > Christensenellales > CAG-138 > UBA3857. Next base: position 1,428 of record CALEPU010000138.1, on the reverse strand, counting down.
TACCGAAGCTTTGGAAAAGGCGCTCGCCGAGGCAATAGCCGACGAAAGCCGTCCCTCGCTTATTATCGTCCACACAAATATCGCCGAGGGCACCCCCAAGCAGGGCAGTGCGTCAAGTCATGGCTCGCCCTTGGGTGAGGATAATATCGCCATTTATAAAGCTTCTCTCGGATGGGATTACCCCGATTTCAACGTACCCTGTGAGGTCTATGCTCATATGGAAGAATTGGGTAAGGGCTTTGAGAAGCAGTATTCCGACTATTGCGAAATGCTCGCCCGTTACAGCGCGGAGTATCCCGAGCTCTATTCCGAGCTTATACGCAGGAATCATAACGAGCTTCCCTCAGGGATAGACGATGAGGATATTTGGTCCTTTGACGAAGAGACAAGGCTCGCAACAAGGAAGACCTCCGAAATGCTGCTCACCAGACTAACGGAACGTATGCCCGAGCTTATCGGCGGCTCCGCAGATCTCGGTCCCTCAAACCTTACCTATATGAAAGCGTTTGAGGATTTCTCCGCCGAAAACTACGGCGGCAGGAATTTTCGTTTCGGCATAAGGGAGTTTGCGATGGCTGCCTTCTGCAACGGCATGGCGCTCTATGGCGGCATAACTCCTTACTGCGCAACCTTCCTCGTGTTCGTCGATTACTTAAAGCCCGCATTGCGCTTATCTGCTCTGATGGGGCTCCGAGTGCTTTATATAATGACGCACGACAGCATCGGCGTTGGCGAGGACGGTCCCACCCATCAGCCGATTGAGCAGCTCGATATGCTGAGAGCAACGCCCAACACCTACGTTTACCGTCCTGCCGACGGCAGGGAGACAGCGGCTTGCTATATTTCGTCGCTTGGGCGCATGGCTCCCGCTGTTATGGCGCTTTCCCGTCAAAACCTGTCCCAGATACAGGGCACGGGCAAGGCGGCATTGAAGGGCGGCTATGTACTGCGCGACTGCGACGGTACGCCGCAGGTCATACTCATGGCAACGGGCTCGGAGGTCGAGATTGTGCTTAAAGCTGCGAATACGCTGACTTCCGAGGGAGTTAAGGCACGTGTCATATCAATGCCTTGCATGGAGGTTTTTGACGAGCAGACAGAGGAATACCGCGAGAGCGTACTGCCCTCCTCCTGCCGCGCAAGGGTCGCCTGTGAGGCGCTGGGCGGTATGTCCTGGCATAAGTACATTGGGCTTGACGGCAGGCTCGTATCGATGAAGAGCTTTGGCGCTTCCGCTCCTGCCGGAAAGCTGTTTGAAAAGTTCGGCATCACCGCCGAGGCTGTTGTCGAAGCGGCTCATTCACTAATTTAAAACAACGGAGAAAATATGGCTTTCCCCAAAGAACTTATAAGAAATTTTTGCATTATAGCTCATATCGACCACGGCAAATCGACCCTTGCCGACAGGCTTATGCAGTTGACACAGAC
>CALEPU010000137.1 GCA_937913075.1 uncultured Clostridia bacterium | reverse complement strand
TACACTCTTTCCCTACACGACGCTCTTCCGATCTGTGTGAATTATTCGGTGGGTATCCTTGCGTACTTTAATACGTCGCGTTCTCTGGACGTAACGTCCATCCAAATTACACAGCCGTCCGAAGCGCCGAGGAGCTGTGCGAGCTCCCTCTCCGGCGTGATGCGATAGCTGCTGCCTCCGTCGAACATATATACGTACACGACCTCGTCAATGCTGTAAGCCACGAAGTCATCGTCAAGGTAGAAATCGACTACGCCCGATGCGATGAGCTTGGGGGTAAGAGCAGTGCCGCTTGTAGGGACCGGCGCAACGTAGAGCTTTGAGCTTTCGCTGTGGTGAGCGTCGATCCAAGCGAAATAGCTGCCGTTGGTCTCGGGATCGTGTATATACGTGCCGGCGGTATAATCGTTGAGGTCTATGCCGGAGCTTGAAATATTGATGTGCTTTATAACGCTCGTCGTCCTGCCGTCCTCATAATAAGTGCTGTCCTCGGCAGCCCAGATGAGGGTGCCGTCGTTAAGATCGGGAGCGCTTGTGCCGTATCCGGAGTTTGTGAACATTGCGACGACGGTAGTCTCCATGGTCTCCAAATCGCAGACGAAGAGCTTGTCCCTCGTGGTGCCCGTGCGCTCGATCCAAGCAATATAATGCCCGTCAAGCCGCAGCTCCGGCTGACCGACGTATACGGTCTTTATAACGACGGGATCGCCGCCTTCTTTTAAATTGCAGGCGCATATATCTCCGCCGCCGCTCATCCTGCCGTCAAGATACACGAGCCATTCTTCATTAAAGGCGGGGTAAATAAAATGCTCGTATTTGAGGCTTATGGGCAGCTCCGTAACGGAGCCGCTCTCGGGATCGTACTGAATGAGAGCGCACATATTAACGTTGCCGCCGACTACCATGCCCGCGGAAAACAGCATCGTGCCGTTGAAGAAGGTTGGATCGCCGAAGTAGCGGTACCGCATATCGACGGGCAGTATGACCTCCTTCTCATCCTGCTCGGCGTTATAGCTGTCCATGGGATGAGGCGTCGCTGTGGGTACCGGCGATACGTAAGGCGTCGGCGTGACGACAAGCACGTCGTCATCGGAGATGAGCTTTGTTATCCTGGCGATAAAGCCGTCGGGCTTCAGAGGAGTATCTATTTTAAAGACCGCCTCGAGCACGACCATGGTGCCGATAACCGCAAAAGCAAGCAGCGCGGCAACCCCCAAGACACAGCCCAAAAGCTTTAAAAAAGGAGCCCAGTTGCTTGAACTGAATGAGCCGCGGCGCTTGCTCCCGCCGTAATGCCGACGATACCTGTTCTTCAAGTTTGAAACTCCCTTCCGACTGATATGAGGGTATTATACCACATATATCGTGATAAGTCACCAGTCAAATAAAAAAGGGGAGAGCCTAAGCCCTCCCCGGATGACTTTAAAATTTTTACTCCTCGGCATGCTTATTGAGTATGCGGTAGAGAAGCGCGGCAAGTATACCGCCTACGAGAGGAGCGCAGATGAATATCCATACCTGAGAGATATAGGTGCTGTCCCCTGTGATAATGGAGGAGAACATGGAGGGACCGAAGCTCCTCGCGGGGTTGACGGAGGTGCCGGTGAAGGGCAGACCGAGCATATGCACAAGAGCAAGCGCGAGACCGATAACAAGACCGGCGCCCTTAAAGTCGGACTTTGCGGATACGCAAAGCACGGTATAAACGAACAGGCAGGTGAGAACGATCTCGACTATGAAGCCGAGAAGCACGGAGACCTCAGTGCCGTTGCCGAGCAGGTTGGTGCTGAGGGCATTCGCGCCGAGGGCTACCTTGTTGCCGCCGGCGAAGCCGATGAGTATCGCAGCGCCCGCGATGCCGCCAAGGAACTGGGAAATAACGTAACCGACGAACTCGACGAAGCTCATGCGACCGTCAACAAGCATTGCGATGGATACCGCGGGATTGATATGGCAGCCGGAAATATCCCCGAAGAGATATACGCAAGCCATAAGCGTAAGACCAAAGCCGAGGGAGATGATGATGTAGGAAGCCGCATCGCTGCTTTCGTTATGCGAGAACATAGCTATACCGCAAGCGAAAACTACAAGGATCATCGTGCCGAGAAACTCGGCAAAATACTTTTTCCAAGATTTCATATGAATACCTCCTGAATAAGATATATTTATTTTACATCATTTGCCGCCGCATTGCAAGCACATTTTTGCAAATATCGCATCGGCATAATATATAATTAAAAGGGTCGAAAAAGGGCTTGCAATTCCGTTCGACATTGTTTATAATATCATTCGTCGCTTGAAGCGCGCTGGTGTAGCTCAGTAGGTAGAGCACTTCATTGGTAATGAAGAGGTAGGCAGTCCGAATCTGCTCACCAGCTCCATAAAAAAGCCTTGATTTCATTAAGAAAATCAGGGCTTTTCTTTCATCGGCAGGGGCGGCATGGTATCAAAAACCAATACAAAAACCAATACAAGGGCATAAAAATACCGCTCGGAGCGTGTTTCCGGGCGGCTTTTCGGTTATTCGTTTATTGCGTTCCAAACGATTGAAGCGGCGCGTTTCTTGCTTTCCTCGTCTGCATGTGTGTACATTCGGAGTGTTACGGCTTTATCGGAGTGCCCCAATGTTTCCGATACTGAGGCAACATCTGCCCCGTTTGTTATTGCAAGGCTTGCGAATGTATGACGGAGCTTATGAGGGTGCAGCTCGTTCATGCAGCAGCGCTTACCAAGGTTCTTAAAATACCGTGTAGGAGAATCGGGATGCATGGGATCAGTTAAACCGTCCTGAGTAAATACCCATTCCGATATACAAGCCTTAGCCTGTTCGCTCCTTAGCTGTCTGAGAAGCTTTAACAGTTCAGGGCTTGCAGGAACAATGCGGGCTTTACCATTCTTGGGGGTATCTTGATACACGCCCTTTTCGGGGGTATAGCATAGATTGCGGCTTATGGTTATATAACCGTCCTCGTTGTCAATGTCAGACCATTTAAGCCCGCACGCCTCGCCGCGCCTAACCCCTGTATCGACCAGCAGCCGGATATAAGCCCGCCATTTCAAAGGTTCGGTATCAAGGGCGGCAAACAACGCCTTGACCTCTTCAACGGTATAAGCCGCGGCACTCTCAGGATTGCCCTTTTCGTCCTTACGGGGCTTGGGGCGCTCCACCTTCAACATCGGATCAATAGGGATAGAATCATCACGGAACGCAGCTTTGAATACGCTGTTAAGCAGAGCATAAACCTTTACACAAGAAGCATGAGCCATTCCCGAAGCCTGCATATCAACCAATAATGCGGTTATTTGAGCGGGGGATACATCGGGGAGTTTAATACCTCCAATAGCAGGATAAATATGCTTTTTGAAGAGCTGATTATAACCCGTCCGGGTTGTTTCCGCACAACGGGCGGCAACTCCGGGCATAAAGACCGTTTCGGCGTAGCTTCTGAATGAGCTTATCCGCGCCTCAGCCGCCGCCTGTTCTGCTTCTGCTGCCGCCATCTCTGCACGGGATAAATACTCTCCGCTCTTTACTCGGCGCTCAAAGTCTGCTGCGGCTTTATCGCGTTCCCGCTCGATTGTCCGCTTAGACCATCCCTCTTTAGGATACCAACGCTCGGTTGCTTGGCTCTTACTGCGTCCGCGGGATACTATGATCTCATAATATAGCCGCCCCTCTTTGGTATGCTTTTCCCTTGTGTATGCCATTATAATTCCCCCTTACTAATTTTTCCTGTTACTTTTGTTACGGATTAAGATTTATCCTTATGTTTGCTTGGTAAACTGCGTAACATTTAACTGTATTTTTGCGTTACTTACTTGTTACTCTTGTTACTTAGAACAGCCCTGCCGCGCCTCAGCCGCCACCCATACTTGTTAGCGTTCGTTTATTTGCTGTTTTATGCGGGCTTTTTGCGGGTATTTTGCTGTTCGGTTTTAACGGGCGGGTATTTCCCTATCCTCAGCGCAAAACCGAAAAGGCGCGGCTTAGTGTGGGTTTTCTGCCTTATTTACCGCATCCGTGAGAATCAGCATAAGCATACAGCGGATATCTATGTGCTCAGCGTTGAGATTGTCTAAATCCTCTCCGATACATTCAAGCGCATAGGGCAACTCGAAAAGTAATCTATCCTTGGAGCTGTACTCGGTAATGTCGGAGTTCAATACCTCATCGCTGAAAGGCTGGGCGGCACTTTCGATAAGACGAAGGTTAGAAACGATCCGATCCATGCGGTTGTTTAGCGCGGTTATCCGGCTGATGGTGTACTCAAGTTCTTTTGTTATCATGTTGATAACCTCCTTTGATTTTCTATTGATATTGTACACTAAAATGTTTCGTTTGTCAAGATATATTTTCAAATATTCCTTGACTTTTTTAACTAAATCGTTTACAATTAAACTGAAAGAGTGGTGATTATATGCAGCTTACCATCAGCGAAAAAATAAGGTTGATCCTCGGGCGGCGAAACCTCACTTTAACAGACTTAGCCGTAAAGCTCGGCACTTCCAGGCAGAACCTTTCAAATAAGATGAGCCGTGACAATTTTACGGATAAGGATATTCGGCAAATAGCCGCGGCGCTTGATTGTACCTATAACTCAACCTTTACGCTAAACGATACGGGGGAAACCGTATAAGAAAAGGGGCGGGATAATTAAGCCGCCCCTTACAAGGCTAGTTAGAGATCGGAAGAGCACACGTCTGA
>CALEPU010000136.1 GCA_937913075.1 uncultured Clostridia bacterium | reverse complement strand
GTTCGAGGACGACTGCTGCACGGAAGCTGCTTTTGCTCATTAATGCAACAGCCTCATTTAATGCAATGTTCATTCGAGCAGCCCGTACTTGACCCTGACCCTTTCGAGTTTTTTTAGCATTGGTTTTGCAAGCACCAGCAGGAATACGAGCGTTGCCGCGGCGTGAATAAGGTTGAACAGCACGCCGGAGGCGAGCACGGCGAAATACGCTTTCCATGAAAGCTCCGTTGTATAAGTAAAAAACGTTGACGAATCCGCTATCACACCATAGAGCGCAAAGGTCGATATAAAGCCGTAGATGCACAGCGGCAGCAGCTTTGGCATACCGCCGCCCCTTTTGTAGAACAGCAGACCCGCAAGGAGTCCTATCAGCCCAAAGCCCTCCATCTGCCACGGCGTCCATGGGCCCTGACCGAAAATGAAGTTCGAGAGGAACGCCGTCATAGCGCCCGTTATAAAGCCGGATTCACATCCGAAGGCAACGCCGCTGATGATCACTATCGCCGCGACCGGCTTGAACTGGGGCACCATATAAAACGCCGCTCTGCCGGCTACGCCTATCGCGATCATGACCGCGAGCACAACGAGCTCACGCGCCTGCGGACGGCGCCGCTCGAATTTGAGCGCAAAGGGAACCATTGAGGCGAGGATAACGAGAAGGCTGACGATATAATACTTTCGGTCATCCCAAACGGCGACGCCTAACGCTATCACGGCAGGCACTATCAGGCAAGCCGCTATGACGGAAACTATCGTTCGCAGGCGTGCTTTGCCGAAATGTTTGTCACTGCTTGGCAAGGCTTACCACCTCCTCGGTCAGAAGCGCGTTGCGGAAAACGTCCCTTGCGATACGGTTTGCCGCCGTGGTGTAGAAGGTGTTTTCGCAGAAGAACTCTCTCGGGGTATTCTCGGCAACGACAGCGCCGTCGAATATAAATCCGACCCTGTTTGCGTACTCGGCACAGAATTCCACGTCGTGGGAAACGAGCAGTATTGCGAGCCCGCTTTCGGCAAGGCTTTTAAGCATTTGCCCGAAAGAGCGTTTGAATGCGGCGTCCATGCCCTTTGTGGGCTCGTCGAGCATCAGTATTTTAGGCTCGCACAGCAGCACCTTTGCTATCGCGGCACGCTGCTGCTCTCCGCCCGAAAGATCGAAAGGATGCCTCGAAAGCAGCTCCTCGATCTCCATAAAAGCGACAGTCTCGCGCAGGCGCTCCTCCGCGCCGTCCTTGCGGCGGGAGACTGCGGCAGACGTCAGATCCTCCTCAACGGTATCGGCTGCAAACAGCGTGCGCGGGTCCTGATAGAGCACCGCGATCTCGGCGTCAAATGCGTTGAAGCGTTTTTTCATTGCAGTGCCGCTCACGCGAAGCTTGCCCCTGTACGGCAGCCTTGCTCCGCTCAAAACCGAAAGAAGGGTCGATTTGCCGGCGCCGTTGCCGCCGACGAGCGCCATTATTTCGCCCTTATACAGCGAGATATCGAGCCCCTTCAAAACGTCCTCCCCTTCCCTCTCATAGCGGAAAAAGAGACCGTGCGCTTCGATTGCCGGCTCATCCGCAGGTCGTAAACAGACCGTTGCGGGGAGCTGTTTTTTTATAAGTCCCATGCCGTTTAACAGTGCGCGCCCCTCGTTGACTGTGAGCGCCGGGCGGAGGCTTCCGCCGAGCTCACAAGCGATCCTTGCGGCGGCGGGCATGGCGGCAAACATGGGCGAGGTCTTTTTGTACAACAGCTCCGCCGTTTCCGCCGGTGCGGAGCAGGCAATTAGCCTTCCGTCCTGCATGACAGCCGCTCTGTCGCAGAGGGGCATTGCTTCCTCAAGCCTGTGCTCGCTCAAAATAACGGTAACGCCAAGCTCGGTATTGAGCTTTTTGACGGTGTTCAGAAACTCGGCGGCGGCAATGGGATCAAGCTGTGAGGTGGGCTCGTCAAGCACTATCACGCGAGGGTTCATCGCCATTACGGAGGCAAGGTTCAAAAGCTGCTTCTGACCGCCGGAGAGCTGACAAACGTCGCGGTAAAACAGCCCCTCCATGCCGAAATAGCTCGCCATCTCCGCTACACGAAGGCGCATCACGCGCTGCTCGGTCCCAAGGCTTTCGAGCCCGAATGCAAGCTCGTGCCAGACCTTATCGGTAACTATCTGGTCGTCGGGGTGCTGCTGAACGAAGCCGATAGCGGAAGCCTGCTCGCCAATGGGAACGGTATCCAATGGACGCCCCTCGAAGAGCACCCTGCCGCTCCTTTCGCCGTGAGGGGTGAGCACAGTTTTGAGGTGGCGCAGAAGAGTGCTCTTGCCGCAGCCTGAGCCGCCTATCAGCAGCAAAAACTCGCCCTCGCGGATCTCTAAATCGATATTCGCAAGCGCGGGCTTATCGGATTTAGGGTAGGTAAAGGTCAGATCCTCGATCTTATAGCTCGCCATTTGATGCTCTCCTCAATATTCAAAAGCATCGGCAGCAGGCAGAGCAGCGCGAATGCCGCACAGCCCGCAACGCCGAAAAGCCCCGCCGAGGTGTATTTTATCGACGGATAAAACCTGAAACAGACATGCTTTGTCGCCATAGCCGCGACGCTTACGCCGAAGCAAATAAAGAGCGCCGACAAGACAAAAGCGTCCCGCCTGTCGAAGCGGAATATGGAATACGAAGTGCGCCCGGGCAGACCGTAGCCTCGGCTCTTCATGCTGTCGGATATGCCGACGGCGCTTTCGAGCGCCCAAGTAGTCGTCATCGAGACGACCGCAAGCCCGTGCGAAACGCCCTTTATGGGGTCTCTGCCGATATCTCCAGACACGCTCCTCTGCGCCTCTGATACCTCCGCTATCCTGCGGGTGAAGCGCGGCACAAAGCGCAGCGCCATTGAAAACACGAGCGACAGCGCGGGTATTATCCTGCCGAACAGGTACACATATTTATCTGAGGTCATTACCGTATTGAGGCAGGAAAACCACATTATGAGTGCGGCGAACATACCCGCTGAGACGATGCCGTAGAGCACCGCCTCGAGCGTGACCGGATTGCCGTTTTTTAAGCTGAACAGCACGGTCGTGCCCGCGTGGTTAAAGAGCGGGTTTAAGACCGCGACGAACACCATCACAGGCAGCACAAAAAGCAAAGCAAAGCGCAGCGCCTTCCTTCCCTTTAAGAATACCGAGTATGCGAACGCCGCGGCAAAGGAAATGAAGGTGACCGCAGGGTGCAGCACAAAAGCCGTGATCAGCATCACGGCTGCGAAGAAAGCCATATTGGCCGCCGGATGGACGGTATAGAAGGCGTCTTTACGCATATTGGCTTTACTGCTGAGGGTGAACGCCCACGGAGGTATCGAACTCCAGCGTGAACTCTTTGTCCATAAGGGTCATATCGGTGAGGATATGCGCGAATACCACGTTCTCGCCCGGCGCGAGAACGAGCAGATAATTACCGTCCCTCGTTTGGAGCTGAGCCCTTGCAAGCTCAACTTCCTGCTCATCACAATAGACTATATCCACCGCGCAAACTATGGGCAGTGGGTAATTGTTGTTGATTATGCCGTCGAGGAAGGTATCGCCATCCTCCTCATACACTACAAGATCGGTAAAGGTGATATATCTGATATAATGCTCGGCGCCGTTTATCACGTTGCCGAGAGCGTCCTTCACCACGCCGAATTCCTCAGTGGGCGCGGGCGTGTATTCCTCTGCAGCTTCGGTCGGCACCGGCGTTTCCTGTACCAAAGGCTCCGCAGTCGGCCCCGGCGTGACGTTGACCGTGCGCGGAGCAGTATCAATGCAGGCGGAAAGCAGCGCCGCATTAATAACGAGCAATATCAGTATGCCTGCCGCAAAGAGGCGTTTCATTCCGCATCGCCCTCCCGGGATGACTCCTCCGGCTCTGGTTTTACGTCTGCCTCGGGCTCGGCTGCATCATCTGAATTCTCCTCGGAGGAGACTTGATACTGCTCCTTAGTTGCAGAGCTCTCTTTTTCGGAGACATCGGGCTCGTCGTAATAGATCTCGGTGTTATCCCACACTATGGTGTCGTGCCGTTTTTCATAGGCATGGCGGACTATGAAGAATACGAGTATGCCTAAGAACAGCACAGCCGAGACGAGCTGCGAAACTCTTATAGAGCCTATCATCAGGCTGTCGGTACGCAGTGACTCGACGAGCGCGCGCTCGAAGCCGTAAAGCATAAGGTAGGTGAGCGTAACGTCGCCGCGATGCTTCGCTCTCTTTCTGACAAAGAACCAAACGATTATGAAAACAATGAGACACCAGCAGGACTCATAGAAGAAGGTGGCGTAATGGATGTTGCCGGTCTTAACGGCAAGGTCGGCGCAGCAGGGCTGCGTGCACTCATCTATCCTGACGGCGAGGGGCCAGTATTTGGGGAACCAATCCGCCACAAGCCCGCCGTAAGCCTCCTGGTTGAAATAATTGCCCCAGCGACCTATCGCCTGCGAGAGCACCACTCCGGGGAAGATGATATCGCACAGGGAGAGAAAATGCGCTTTCTTGATGCGGGAATAGATGAATATGCCGAGTATGCCGCCCAGTACGGCGCCATAGATGGCGAGCCCGCCGCTTCTGAAATCAAGCACGCGCAGCAGGCTCTGCCCAAGCGTCAGCGATGAGTTGAAGTAATGCTTCCACTCGAATACGACGTAATAGAGCCTTGCGAATATCGCCCCAAGCGGCACAACGAGCAGGCAGAGATCCACCACCGTATCCTTTTTGAAATTGCGGCGCTTTGCCTCATGCCCCGCCAAAAGATAGGATATGAGTATGCCGAGCGCTATGAGCGCGCCATACCAATATATGACGAGCCAATCGACGCCGAATTTGCTGCCGTCTATCAGGACATTGTTGGGATTTTCCAAAGCTTGAACCTCCTCGGTATGGACTTATACATGATTATACCTCATTATCATC
>CALEPU010000135.1 GCA_937913075.1 uncultured Clostridia bacterium | reverse complement strand
GTATCTGCCGTATCTGCCGTATCTGCCATAGCTCGCATACCTGCCGTAGCGCGAATAGCCTCCGTAGCGCGAGTATGAGCCATACTTGGAGTAAGAGCCGTACTTTCCGTACCTGCCGTAGCTCGAATACCTGCCGTACTTGCCGTATCTTGAATAATGGCTGTACCGCGAATACTTGCTGTATGCGCCGTAGCCGTAGCCCGAGCCGGAGGAGCTTGCGCTGTTGAGCACGTAGCCGAGGAAGACTGCGTTGCCGCGCGAGAGGTTATTGAGACCATCGAGTATACGGCTCTTCCTCGTAAACTCCTGCCTTATGACGTAAAGTATGCAGTCCGCAAGACCGGCGAGCACTACCGCGTCGGCTATGACCGCTGCGGGCGGTGAGTCAAGTATAACGAACTCGACCCTTGTCAAGAGCTCGTTCACAAGCTCCCGCATCCTTTCGGTGGCGAGCAGCTCGGCCGCCTCGTCCGAAGGGGTCTTGCCGTTGATGACGATAAGGTTCTCAACGGGCGTATTGATTATGTCGTCGAGCTTGACAAGTCCGTTAAGATACTCGACAATGCCGGACTCCTTCTGTGTTGTGAGCTCGCCCATGGAGGAGGGCTTGCGGATATCGCAATCGACAAGGGCGACCTTGCGCCCCGACTGAGCAAGCGACATTGCGAGGTTGGTCGATACCGTCGTCTTGCCCTCGCCGGGCATGGAGCTGGCGACGAGCATTACCCGGTAGCGATGTTCATCGCACGCACGCTCCGTCCTCGATCTTATAAGGCGCATAGCGTCGGTGAAGCTCTTCGATACGTCCTCATTGGCGAGGGAGAGCATATTGCGCCCCTCCGTGCGGTGACGGCGGCTGACGTACGGCACGCTGCCGACGCAGCGCAGGTTGAGCATCGACTTCAAGTCATTGGGATTACGGATCGTGGTCTTCGTGAGCGTTATGACGAGTATGAAGACAAGCGCTGTGCCGCAGCCCCAAAGTATTCCGTTCAGTATCTGCGTTTTGTACGAGATGCTGTTGACGGGCGTTTTGGGCATACTGGGCTCGCTCAAAAGCGATATCTCCGTATTGCCGACTACGTACTCCGCCACACGGGGGTAGTTGTTCATCGCAGACTGCAATATGGTATAGGACATCTGCGGCGTACGCGATATGACTGCGAGGGTAAAGAGGTTGGTATCGCCGACCGCGTCGAGCGTTATGCTTGCGGGCAGTGAGCTGAGACCCAGATCCTGCTCGATAAGATTGCTGAGCACGCCGCTGGAGAAGATATACGGGAAGGTGAGCGAAAGCTGTCTTGCCGTTGCACTGGACTGCAGCTGACCCATGCTCGATTGATTGTCGACGTTGACGGTAAAGGTCGCGGTGGACATATAAATCGGGTTGAAGGTAACGCGCGCGTAATAGCAGAAGCCCACGCTGAACAGCACCGAGAGTATTATCGGCAGGAGGTACATCCTGCGCATAGCTCGGATAAGCTCGTTAAAGAAATCGGTGGCGTTGATGACCTTTGCCTCGCCGCCCGAGCCACCGCTCTCCGTGCGGACAAAGCTGCTGCTCATGGTCTCGCCCTGACCTTGGGACGCCCTGCGGCTGCCCGAGGCTCCGTTTGACCTGCCGCTGCGGGAACGCGAGGAGGAGCGCTCGCGCGATACGCCGGAGGGGCGGTCCATGCCCTCGGCCTTCTCTTCGGGAGAGAACACCCTTGCGGGACTTGGGCTCTCATACTCGGCGGTGATGCTTCTTCTTGTTTCGATGCTCATCGGCTCACCTCCGGATAGGAGCCGCGGCAAAAGCGGACGTTATTCATCATCATGATCCGCGACCTCCGTTTCCTCGATGGGCGTCGGAACGGGTATGCCGCGCCCGCCGGCGCCGTAGCCGTACCCCGAGGCATAGCCGTAGCCTTCTCCGTCATCGCAGCCGTAGTCTTCTTCTTCGTCGTAACCGTAGCCATAACCGTCGCCGCTCTCCGCGCCGGAATAGTTATAGCTCGCCTGTCGGAAGTTGGTGTCATAATTAGTGCCGTATTCCGAGGGGCCGAAAAGCTCAAACTCGTGTACGTTGTTGAATATGCAGCCGAGCACCTCGGTGCCGCTCTGCTTTATTGCCTCAATGCAGTCGTTGATGCGCTTTGCCCTTGCCGCTCCCTGACGTATGACGAGCAGCGAGCAATCGGCGACCTCTGCCCAGCACTCGGCGTCGGTGGCGTAGGCAATAGGCGGCGTGTCGATAACGACATAGTCGAAATGCTCTTTAGCAAGCTTTAAGAAATCGCGCATCTCACGCGAGCCTATTATCTCGGTGGAGTTGGGCAGCGAGGTCTTGCCGAGCAGCAGGCTCAGCGTGGGCAGACCCTCGAGCTTCGGTATGTTCTCGAGATCGCCGGGATTCATAACCACCTCGTTGACGGCGGTCCCTCGCTTTATCCTTGCGCCCATGAGCTTATAAAGAGCGGGCTTGAGCATATCGCCGTCTATCAGCAGCACCTTTTTGTTATTGAGCGCGAGCATTATTGCGATGTTTGCGGTCATGGTCGTCTTGCCCTCGTTTTCAAGCACGGAGGAGACCATGAGCACCTTATAGCCCTTGCGCTTCATAATGTATTCGAGCCTCGTTCTGAAAAGACGGAAGGTCTCCGCGAAGCGGAAGCTCGTCGTGGGATTGGTTATCAGCATGCTCGCCTTTGCACCGCGCAGTCTTGCGCGAAGCGAGAGGTTTTTCCTCTCGTGTTTAATTGTTGCGAGCGCGGGACAATCGACCCTTGAAGCAAGGTTTGCCTCGGTCATTATGTAGTCGCCGGCAACGGAGAGGACTATGAGTATAGCGATTATGATGAGCGCGACAAGAAGCACGTTTTTCAATATCTTGGGAGTCCTGTTCATAAGCTCCATGGGACCGGCAGGTATAGTCGGAGCCTTCAAAACGTCGAGCACGGCGCTGCCCATGATATCCTCGGATACGAGATGATGGTACTTTATTATGCCGTTCATCTCGTCGAAGGCTATCTTCGGCGTGGACGCTACGACGAATATGGTCATGAGGTTGGTGTTTTCGATAAGGGTTACGGTCACCGTGCCGTCAAAGCCGCTCTGCCCCAGCTCCTTCGCTACCGTGGAACGCAGTATGGGGC
>CALEPU010000134.1 GCA_937913075.1 uncultured Clostridia bacterium | reverse complement strand
GACACCTTCCCCTCTGTAGGGGAAGGGCAGCAAACGGGCTTTGTCATCAAGCTGACGCACGGCAACGCCCGTGCGTTTTACGTTGATTATTTTATCAGCCGCTCTATTCGCTTTCTGTCGGCCTTGGGGCAAAGCTCGGCAACCTTGGAAACTATAAGCTCCCTTGCCTCCGCGGGGGTATACTCCCTTTCCGCCTCGGCGATCTCGGCGCCGTATTTCTCGTCGGAGAGGGCATACCGCGCAAGCCCCCAGCCGTAGGGAAGCCCCTGCTTTGATATGGCGTACTCAAACGCGGAGGGCAGAACGAAGCACTTCATTTGGAGGACGCCTATTATGGAGTCGAAGCCGGAGCCCTTGCCCGTAAGCCCCGTGCGCTCGCGAAGGTCGGCAGACAGCACCGAGCCGCCCTCGAGCGCCTTTATTATTTTAAGAGCGCCGTGGGGCAGGAGCCCGTCCTCATACATACCCTCAAAATCGTAACCGTCGCGGCGATAACAGGCGAATATCCCGTACCACTCGGGCGAAATAAACACAGCCTTGCCGCGCAAAAGCTTAGCGTAGGCAAAGGAGGCGCCGCTCTTCCATTCCCAAGGACCGTCGACGCCGTCAACGAACCAGTGCGCTCTGTCGCAAACGTCCTTGACGGAAAAGCCCGGTATCCCACAGTCGAAAAAGGGAATGAAGCCTGCCTCGGAAACGAGCGAGGCAAGCTCCTCACAGCTCGATATTATGGGAAATTTATCGACAGTCAGCATGGGTCTTCCTCCAATGAACAGCGTCAGGTAATACGGATAAACATCTGCCGCAGGCAGATATATCGCAAGCTCCCTTAGGAGCTTATATCGCATTTGCTTTGCAAATATATCGCATCGGACTTGCATCCGCTATATCGCCTCGCAAGAGGTGAGCAGACGGATGAGGGGAGCTTCAATACCTCCGTGCTTTTGCGGCAATTACAAGGGAAATCCCCTCATCAGTCATCCTCGCTTCGCTCGGCTGACAGCTTCCCCACGGAGGGGGAAGCCTTGACGTGCAGCAGCCGCGTCCATACACCTGACAGGCATCGCCGATTAAATCATCGTTTACCTAAGGGGAAGGCTGCTTGCCGGCATGCTTCCCGTTATAATTACGCGTTACGCATTTACAATTCCGCAGATCCTTGCCGCTGTGTCCGCTATCTCGTTGATATCGAACCCGCCGTCTATCTCGATATAGGGCACGCCGTATTCCTCGCAATCCGCCTTAAAGCCCGCGCTGCAAGCTATCAGGCGTTCAAGGTCCGGCTTATCGTCGACGCGATCTTCTATAACGGAGGCAAACTCCGCGACGAGCCCAAAATGCTCCCGCAGATATGCCTCGCTCATAACCAAAAAGACGCTCCTGATGCAGTCAAGATACTCGGGCTCAAAGCTGTCGCGCCATTCCGCGGGGATATAACAGCCCTCTAAAATAAGGCTTTGCCCGTTCTCTACCGCGGTCTTTATAATGCCCGTGACGAAGGGCCACATGAAGTAGCGCATTTCATAGTCGTCATTCACGGTGAGCTCGGTCATGCCGCTCCTTATGAACCCCATTTTGAGGTGATCGAGCGACGTGTAGCTTATTCCGTATCTTTCTGTCAGCGTCTGCGCGAGCAGCGTCTTGCCGGTGCCGGTGGG
>CALEPU010000133.1 GCA_937913075.1 uncultured Clostridia bacterium | reverse complement strand
GACTTCACCGTCGCCGAGTCCTGCGGTAAGTGCACCCCCTGCCGTATCGGTACCAGGCGTCTTCTCGAGCTGCTCCAGAAGATCACCGACGGCCGCGGCGAGCCCGAGGATCTTGACAAGCTCGAGGAGCTCTGCTATTACATCAAGGGCAACGCTCTTTGCGCTCTGGGTCAGACCGCTCCCAACCCCGTACTCTCCACGCTGAAGTATTTCCGCGATGAGTATGAGGCGCACGTATATGAGAAGCGCTGCCCCGCCGGCGTCTGCAAGAACCTCATGCACTATGAGATCCAGCCCGATGTCTGCCGCGGCTGTACCGCCTGCGCACGCAAGTGCCCCGTCGGCGCTATAAGCGGCACGGTCAAGCAGCCCCACCACATTGATGTCAACAAGTGCATCAAGTGCGGCGCCTGCATTGAGACCTGTAAGTTCAACGCTATCGTCAAGAAATAAGGAGTCAGCATATGGAAATGATCAACATGACAATCAATGGTCAGGCAATTCAGGTGCCTGCCGACTATACGATCCTGCAGGCTGCTGAGTCCGTAGGTATCCGCATCCCCACCCTTTGCTACCTCAAAGACGTTAACGCTATCGGCGCCTGCCGTATGTGCGTCGTCGAGGTCGAGAAGGCAAGGAGCAACCCCGTCGCCTGCTTGCAGCAGGTCGCTGAGGGCATGGTAGTCCGTACCAATACCCCCGCTCTGCGCAAGGCCCGCAAGACCACCCTCGAGCTCATGCTTTCCAACCACCGTATGGATTGCCTTGGCTGCTCCAGGAGCACCAACTGCGAGCTTCAGACCCTCGCTCAGGAGTATGGCTGCGATAACCATAATTTCGAGTTCGGCGAGCCCATGAAGCCCGATATCGACGATTCCGCCATCCACCTTGTACGCGATAATTCCAAGTGCATACTGTGCCGCCGCTGCGTCGCCGTATGTAAGCACAACCAGCATTGCTCGGTCATCGGCCCCAACCAGCGCGGCTTCAAGACCCACATCGCTTCCGCTTTCGAGATGGATCTCGACGAGACTGCCTGCGTAAACTGCGGTCAGTGTATCGCTGTCTGCCCCACCGGCGCTCTCACCGAAAAGGACGACACCAAGAAGGTTTGGGCGGCTCTTGCCGATCCCACCAAGCACGTCGTCGTCGGTCCCGCTCCCTCCGTCCGTGTACAGCTCGGCGAGGAGTTCGGTATGCCCATCGGCACCAACGTTGAGGGCAAGATGATCGCGGCTCTCAGACGTCTCGGCTTCGACCGCGTATTTGACGTTGACAACGCTGCCGACATCACCATCATGGAGGAGGGCACCGAGTTTATCGACCGCGTTAAGAACGGCGGCAAGCTGCCCCTCATCACCTCCTGCTCCCCCGGCTGGATAAAGTTCTGTGAGACCTATTATCCCGAGTTCATCGAGAACCTTTCCTCCTGCCGCAGCCCGCAGGGTATGTACGGTGCTCTGGTCAAGACCTATTACGCCGAGAAGGCGGGCATCGACCCCAAGGATATCGTCGTCGTCTCCATCATGCCCTGTACCGCCAAGAAGTTCGAGGCGGCACGCGACGAGCTGCAGACCAACGGCCTTAGGACCATCGACGTATCCCTCACCACCCGTGAGCTTGCCAAGATGATCAAGGAAGCCGGCATCAAGTTCACCGAGCTGCCCGATGAGGAGTGCGATCCGTTCCTCGGCATGGCCTCCGGTGCAGGTCACATCTTCGGCGCTACCGGCGGCGTTATGGAGGCAGCCCTCCGTACCGTTTACGAGATCCTCGAGGGCAAGCCCCTTGATAACCTTGACATTCACGCCGTCCGCGGCACCGAGGGTATCAAGGAGGCGACCATCAATGTTGCCGGCATGGACGTCAACGTTGCAGTCACCTCTGGTCTTGAAAATGCCTCTAAGCTCCTCGACATGGTCAAGTCCGGCGAGAAGAACTATCACTTCATCGAGGTCATGGCGTGCCCCGGCGGCTGCGTAAACGGCGGCGGTCAGCCCCATCAGCCCGGCTACGTCAGGAACTTCACCGATCTGCGCGCCGTGCGCGCCGGCGGTCTCTATTCCGAGGACGCTGCTATGACCCTGCGCAAGTCCCATGAGAACCCCGAGGTCAAGGAGCTCTACGAGACCTACCTCGAGAAGCCCGGCTCCCATAAGGCGCATGAGCTGCTCCATACCCACTATGAGAAGCGTCCCATGTATCGCGACTGATAATTAAAGAAAACCGACAGAATAACTCAAGCCCCCGGCTGTTTGCCGGGGGCAGCTTTTACGTGTGCGGAGGGTCATAATAATTCCGCTCCGAAACTGTCGTCAGTATAATGAATTCAGATCGTCGTCGGTATTAATTGCCCGAAAGGTACAGCACGATGGCGCTGATATCCCTGAAATCGAGGACGTTATCAATGCCCGAGAGATCGACGGGGCTCTGCGCGGGGTCGGTGCCGTAGACGTTGGCGTTTATCCAACCCTGCGGCTGCAAGGTGAAGGTGCCGATCATATTCTGATATGCAAGCGTGACGTCCGACCAATCGCAGTCGCCGTCAAGGTCGGCGTCTCCCCATATAAACTCGCCGAGGTAATAGACGTTGTACACGACGTCCGCCTCTCCCATTACGCCGGAGACCACTGCGATGCTCGCGAAGTACCCCTCTATCTCGGGCGAGGGAATGGAATAGCTCTGCCCGCAGGCGACGGTTATGACCGCGTCAGGCGCGGCTGAGCTGTCCTCAATGTACATATATGTATAATGCACCGTAACGGTAAAATACTGCTTAGAGACGGTAAATGCAGGCTGCTGCATATACTCGTAGCTCTCGCTCTCCTCGCCCCAGCAGCACAGCAGCTCTGCGGATACGTTGCTCGGCAGCTCCACGGTATCGCCCTCGGCGGCGTTGGCGGCAGCCTGTGCCGCGGCGCTCGCGCTGACGGGGATATTCACGGTATAGGTCTCGCCGTCGGCAAGCTCTCCGCAAAGCATTACGGAAACCGTACTGCCGTTCACGGTAACAACGTAATCGTCATGCCCGTCGACCGTAATGCCGCAGTTCTCCGCGTCGGGCTGCGAAAGCTCAACGTACTCGCTTAATATGTCGGTTATAACAACGTCGCTCATGGGCACCGCGACGGTCTCGACTATCTCGTTCTGGGTTATGGATTGGAATATAGCTCCCCAATCCGCACCCATCGCGCCGTAGGCATATTCAAAGCCGTCGTTGCTGTGATCGCCGTAGACTATCGTTTTGTAGATGAAGGAGGTGTCAACGGTTATCGCCTGAGGATAATTGCTGGATACCGCCTGCATGACCGCCATGCAGTAGTTCGCGCCGGAGCCGTACATGCCGGAGATCCAATATACGTCGCCCGGCATATACGCTTCTGCGACATTTACGTTGACGGTATAGTAGTGGACGTCCGTCCTTTCAGCCGTATAGGTAGCGGCAATAGCCTGCTCGGGATCGCAGATCTCGCCGTCGGAAATTATAATGACAGCCTTTGCGTTATCGGGGTTGTTCCATGCGGAGGGATCCTCAAGCAGCCCCGTCGCGGCGTAAAGCGCGCCGGAAAGATAGGTATTGCCGCCGGTAGCGGTTATATCGTGCAGCTCGTCGGCGGAGCCGAGCACTATGCACTCGGAGGGCTCATCGGCAAAGGTAACAACGCCTATCTGGGAGCCTGCGGGCAGGTTGGATACGAGCGAGCGTATTGCGGAGTTGAGGTTTGTGAGCGACTCATCGGATATGGAGCCGGAGGTGTCGATCGCAATAACTATGTTTGCGCCGGTGACCGTCGGCTCGCCGGGTGCCGTCACCGTCTCGAACTTATCCTCTGCGGTGACCGTAAGGCTGATAACGTATTCGCCGTTCTCGCCCGAGATGCTCTTAATATGCGCGGGACCGACCTGCGGCTCGTCGGGCTCCTGCGTGGGATCGGGCTCCTGTGTGGGGTCGGGCTCCTGCGGGTTCAAAAGACCGAGCGCATCGAGCACGGCATGCTTTATCGCTGCGCTGTATATCGTCGCCGAGGATACGGCGTCGAAGGCGGAGGCGTCGTTCACCGGCTTGCCAACGTACTCTGCCGAGCGTCTTTCGATTATGGAATCCCACGAGCCGACGCACTCCGAAGCCTCTGCGGTGAGCTTTGTTATGAGCGAGCTGCTTGCCGTGACCGTAAGGCTCAAAAAGCTGCCCTCGGCGTCGGCAACGGAGGCCGTGCCGTTAAACACCGTCTCCTGCGGCTCGCCGCTCTTGGGCACGCCCTTGTACAGCGCGCTCCAGCAGGCGGTATCGATATTCTCTATCTCCGCCTGATAGCCGTAGGAAATGCCGACGTAATTTGAATAGCTGCTGCCGTAAAGGTAGAACATATAGGCATAGCCCCTTATGCAGTAATACATAAGCTGGGTATAAGTGCCGCCCGTAAAACAGAATACGGGCGTACTGTCCATAAGCGCCGCCAGCGCCGTGCCTGTCATGCCCGAGGGATCGAATTTTACAAAGTCATACGCCGAAGCGTCAACAACGTCGTTGCCGAAGCTCTGCGGCTTATCGTCATCGTCATCATCGTCATCATCGTCATCATCGTCATCATCGTCGTCGTGTCCGCCGCCGGTCGCGCCGGCAACAACGTCATAATCCTTTGTATGCGCTGCCCGCGCAAGGGAGGCGAGCGGCATACTTGCCACTGCCAGCAGGAGTGCGAGCAAAAGCGCCGCTATCCTAAGTTTTGTTCTCATTTTCTCGCTCCTTTCAAACGCGAATTTATGGTCGATATCCAAGGTTAAATATCTCTAACTGTAATCCGCAGAGATTGGGTTAGAGTTATTTAACCGATACCTCAAAAATAAAGCCTCAAAAATATTCGGGGATCGAGGCTTCCCCCTTGGGATTTACCCCTCGATCACTCTCTTCGGCGCGTTCTGCCAATCGCCGGAGGGGGTGAACGCACTGTCCGCACCCGGGGTCAATATTATGCTGCCATCCTCGAGCAGCATCAAAAACTCAAAGCCGCCATGCGTGCGCCAATACTCGGAAGCCGCGTCGGCGCCCATCACGAACAATGCCGTGCTGAGTCCGTCGCCGTAAAAAGCCTCGCTGCAGAGCACCGTGACGCTGAGCACACCGCTTTCGGCGGGGCGGCCGGTGGCAGGGTCTATGATGTGCCAATATTTATTGCCCGCATCGTCCTCAAAATACCTCTCGTAGCCTCCGGAGGTGCTGATCGAGGTATTGCGCGCTTCTATCACGCCCGCATACGCAGACGGATCGTTGGGGTCGCGCACTGCGACGCGCCATGCGCTGCCGTCGGGCTTCTCGCCTATGGCGACTATCGTGCTGGAGCCGAGGTCGAGCAGCGCGGAGCTTATCCCCATGGAGCGCATATATTCCGCCGCCTTGTCGCCGGCATACCCCTTTGCGAGCGCGCCGAGCTCCGCCTCCGCTCCCTCAGGCAAAAGCACCGTATGCAGATCGCTGTCGAGCAGTATACGGCTGTCATCGACCTTTAACAGGAGCGCCTCAAGCTCCTCGGGCTGCGGCACCCTGTTTTCGCCGCCGAGAAAGCCCCATGCCCTCAGCACGGGACGCAGGGTGATATCGAAGCAATCCCCTGCCTCGGCGGAAAAGTCGAGCGCGCGGCTGATAATATCGAAGGTCTCCGAGGAGACGGGAACAGCCCTTGCACCCAAGTTTACGGCGCTTATCTCGCTGCCGGTCTCAGTTGCCGAAAGCAGCCCGTCGAGCCTTGATATTATTTTAACGGCGCCTTCGACAGCGACCTCTGCGTCCTTCCCGTAGACCTTAAGCTGCATAAAGGTATCCATTGCGAAGAGCTGCCGCTCGCAGGGCTCGGCAGAGCAGCCCGTGAATGGCGCAAAGCAGAAAACGGCAAGCATTATAACCGCAAGGCACAGCCCGAAGCCTGTACCCGAATTGTCCGCCCGTAAACGGACGCCGTATCCGCGCTCACTGCCGGTTAGTTTCATCTAACTATTATATTGCGCGGCGGGTCCTCTGTCAATAGCCGCAGGACCGAGAACGCGCCAAACAGCGCTGCCGAGACAATATATTCACAAATATATTTGCATACAGACGGGTACTGCTGCATTGAAAAGGCTTGTTTTTAGTGCTATACTTGCTTACGCATCCAAGCAGATACTTGTATAGGCGCGTGTTTATTGCGGGCAGGAGCCCGTATGCAGCGCATGATATTATGCTATCTGCTGTATTTATTTAAATGAAAGGAAACTTGGTTTATGAAGAAAATCGTCGCTATCCTTCTTTCCGCCGCGCTGCTTTGCACCGCCGCCGCGATCGCTATCGCCTCCCCCACCAAGGACTCCGTGAGCGTACACCTCGAGGGCTTTGTTGCCGGCGACGCAAACGGTCTCCATTCCGACCACTGGATCGGCTTCTCCGCCGACAATACCACCGAGTTCGATTCCTATACCGGCTTCCCCGCGACCTACGGTGCAGCATATTATAACGGCAACATCTACGGTTATGTTTACGGCTATGACAGCGAGAGCGTGCTTCACGATGATTTCTACGTTATGGACGCCGCTACTCATTTCATCTCCTATCCCGAGGGAGCATCCTCCGAGGGCGAATTCGTCTACGGCATGGCTTATAACTATGCTGACAACAAGATGTACGCCATCTGTGACGACAACAAGCCCTACCTCGCCACCGTAAACCTCGAGACCGGCGCGCTCACCAAGACCGTCGATATCGACCTCGGCAGCTACCTCGGCATTCAGTGCTTTACCATCGACAACAGCGGCAATTTCTACGGTCTTACCTTCGCCGCCATCAGTTCCAAGCTCGTAAGGCTCAACCCCGCCACAGGCTCCGTCACCGAGATAATGAGCACTGACCTGCCCTGCTTCTATGCTCAGTCCATGGCTTGGGACGCCGCAACGAACGCGATCTATTGGGCGCAGGTAGATTCGCAGACCTCCTCCTCCAACGGTCTTTACAGGATAGACGTCGCTTCGCAGAGCGTCTCCTATCTTGGGCAGATAGGCAACAATTTCGAGATCACCGGTCTTGTCGTGATACCCGATTACGTTGAGCCCGAGCCCACCGCCGAGCCCACGGTCGCTCCCACTGCCGAGCCCACTCAGCCCGCAGACAAGCTCCCGGGCGACATCAACGTGGACGGCAGCGTCGACTTTGCTGATGTAAGCTGCCTCTATATGTACCTGATGGGCACCTTTGAGGCGACCGCGCAGGGCGTTATCAACGCCGACTTCAACGGCGACGGCAGCGTTGACTTCTCCGACGTTTCCGAGCTCTATATGTCCCTCATTGCGGGCGACATAAAATAATTTAAAATATATCTCAAAAACCGTTGACAAATAAGCGGGCAGCGTTTATAATATTTAAGCTTAAAGCAGAGGCTGCCCGCTTCTCACTCGCCGTGTTCCGTCATGGCGCAGTCAATGGCAATGACTTTATTGAGATAAAGGTCTTTTCGGGCGGCGTATGCCGTCCGATGTTTTTGTTTTGAGCCAATAATTTCAGGGGGTGAAACACCATCGCAGCAAATGACTTGATGATCAATGAGCAGATCCGCGACAGAGAGGTCCGCCTTATAGGTGAGGACGGCGAGCAGATGGGCATCGTTCAGATAGCCGTCGCGCAGAGCATCGCGGAGGAGAGGGGGCTTGACCTTGTCAAGATCGCGCCCACGGCGGTACCGCCCGTGTGCAAAATCATGGATTACGGCAAGTACCGTTTCGACCAGAGCAAGAGGGAAAAGGAACAACGCAAAAATCAAACTGTGGTCGAAATGAAGGAGGTTCAGCTCTCAGCTACCATCGACAAGCACGACATGGAAGTCAAAGCCAAGGCGTGCAACAAGTTCCTGCAAGCGGGCAACAAGGTCAAGGTCTCTATAAGGTTCCGCGGCAGGCAGGCTGCCCACGGTGAGATCGGCGTTGAAGTTATGAACGCCTTCCTTGAAATGGTTTCCGACAGCGCAACTGTTGAGAAGCCGCCCAAGCAGGAGGGGCGCAACATGTATATGTTCCTCGCGCCCAAATCAAACAAATAATTATTAAGTAGGAGGAAATCCCATGCCGAAACTTAAGACCCATAGGGGCGCCGCAAAGCGTTTCAGCTTCACAAAGAGCGGCAAGATCAAGAGGGGCAAGGCTTACAAGAGCCACATCCTTACCAAAAAGTCCACCAAGCGTAAGCGCAACCTGCGCCAGACCGGCTTCATCGCCGAGGAAGAGGCGAAGAAGATCGGCGCGCTGATACCGTACAAGAAGTAAGGAGGATTTGACAAATGGCAAGGATCAAGAGAGCAGTCAACGCCGCTAAGAAGCGTCGTAAAATATTCAAGCTCGCCAAGGGCTATTGGGGCGCTAAGAGCAAGCTCTATCGTGCAGCCAGCGAGCAGGTCATGAAGTCCATGGCTTACGCCTACGTCGGCCGTAAGCTCAAAAAGCGTGAGTATCGCCGTTTGTGGATCGCCCGTATCAACGCAGGCGCCCGCATCTGCGGCACCAACTACTCCAAGCTCATCCACGGCCTTAAGGTCGCGGGCGTTGAGGTAAACCGTAAGGTGCTGGCCGATCTCGCCATCACCGATATGAATGCCTTTAACGAGCTCTGCAACGTCGCCAATAAGGCGCTCGAGCAGTAATTGAAAAACAGCCAAAAGACCGTCCTTCAAGGTGCACTCCATTAGGAAGTTGCTTTGAGCCAGTCATTTTCCGGCTAAAAAGGATATTAAATCGGCGTGGCCACTGCGGTCACGCCGATTTTGTC
>CALEPU010000132.1 GCA_937913075.1 uncultured Clostridia bacterium | reverse complement strand
CGATACCGCGATAGTCGACGAGTACATTGCCGATGAGTTCTGCGGCTTCACATTCACCGCCTCCGCCTTCCGCGATCTTTTTGACGGACTCGACGAGATAGCCGGCAAGCAGTGGGCGCAGAAGGTCGCAAATGTGCCTATCTATTTGCTCGCAGGCAAGCAGGACCCCGTCGGCGCATACGGCAAGGGCGTTATGGAGGTCTGCAATGATCTTAAAGCCACCGGTCACTCCAAGGTCGTCCTCCAGCTCTATGAGAATGGCAGACACGAGATGCACAACGAGCTGAACCGCGACGAGGTCTACCGCGGCATTGCGGCATTTTTGCGGTCGCTGGACTGAAAAACCGGCAGTATTTCCGCCTTTTCGAGGTCGCCGGACTGAAATAACGGTATGAAAAAGGAGCCGCAGCAACGGCTCCTTTAATTTAGCTCAAACTATTATTTCCATATCTCCTCGCGAAGCATGGGCATGCTCATGCAGCGGGGACCGCCGCGCCCTCTTGAAAGCTCGCCGCCGGGGATGGGATTTACGTGTACGCCGGCCTTGTCTAAAAGGGCGTTCGTTACGTGGTTGCGGTCATAGGTTATGATGTTGCCGGGGGAGATGGCAAGCGAGTTGGCGCCCATATTCCAGTGCTCACGCTTGTAGGTTATGTCGTCGCCGCCGCCCATTTCGATGAGCTTAACACCGTCAATGTGCAGCGCCCTTGCCAGTATTTCGGCAACGCCGTCGGTAGTACGGCGCACGTTTATTTCGCCATGCCCCGCCGGAGTCAGCTCGTAAACTTCGAACCACTTGTGCGCCATGCAGGGGTGAGCCAAGAACTTGTCATAATCGACGTGGGTCAAAAGCACGTCAAGGTGCATATAAGTGCGGTTCGCGGGGTTTTTAAACAGCAATACCTTCTCATAACCCCTTGTAAAAAGCTTCTTCGCAAGCTTCTCAATGGCAGCGGCGCTTGTCCGCTCGCCATTGCCTATGGCGACGCATTTGTCGGAGAGTGAGAGCACGTCGCCGCCCTCTATGGGGCAGCCGCAGTTGTAGTCATACAAAAGCTCCACAGAGCCGGAGCCGAACTTCTTGCCATACTGATGCAGATACCTTATGAACAGCGTTTCGCGCATCCTCGCGGGCATGCTCATTGCCGATACCGCGATGCCCGTGCCGACGGAGAAGCTGATGTCCCTCGTGAAGTAAAGGTTGGGCAGAGGATCGGTGAGGAAGGGATAATCGTCCTCGACCAAAAGCTGAATGGGCTTGTGACCCGTGGGCGCGATATCCGCCCTCGTGATGCCCCTTGCGATCGCGTCGAACAGCCCCGCTGCGGGCACGCTGAGGAGATAATCACGCACGGCGGGCTGAAGGCTGTCGCCCTTGACGCCGATGCCGACAAAATCCTCGATGAACGAACGCCTTATATCGTCCACCTGCATTATCTCGGCAAATTCCTTCTCAATATAAACAACGTCAACGCCCGCGTCGCGCAGTATGCCGGCAAAAACATCGTGCTCACGCCCCGCCATTTCAACGTCGGGAGTGTCCTCCGCAAGCATGCGTTCAAGGTAATCGGGCATCAGCCCCGCAAGCTCCACGCCGGGCCTATGCAGCATGACGCGCTTTAATTGTCCTATCTCGCTTTTAACGTTAATGTACTCCATTGTGTGAACCTCCGGAACATTATCTATATCCGATTAACAATTATACTAAAAAACCTGTTCAGCGTCAACCCTGCCGTGCGCAGTATTGATAGGCCTTGCCTGAATGCAGATATTCCGCGAGCGACTCTCGCGGCGCAAGCTCATCGGCATAATGTCGATACTTGCCCAGCCGGTTCATTTAAATATCCGAAAGAGCAGCTCGGATACAAGCAATATCGGCACAGTCAGCCGAAAGACCTTCTGTGCCGATGCTTCTTTGTAATGCTTTTGCGCCTTATACCAACGGCGGTCTGAGCTCCGTACTTTTCAGAGGCGGCTATTTTGACAGCCGAAGTAGAAAGACGTCAGAAGAAGCCGGTATTATTTGAAAAGGGTAAAATGGATAAATATAGGGGCGAGGGTGTTTGCGACCGTGGACATGGTTTTTATGAATATATCCAGGGCAACGCCAACGACGTCCTTGCGGGTATCGCCGACGGTATCGCCGGTAACCGAGGCTTTATGCGCGGCGGAGCCCTTGCCGTGACCCTTAAGCGCACCGCTCTCGATATACTTTTTGGCATTGTCAAAGGCGCCGCCCGAGTTGCCCATGAATATTGCTCTCGGGATCGCAACGATGGTAGCGCCGATCAGTATGCCTCCGACAAATTCAACTCCGAACAGGAACCCGCCTATTACGGGTATGAACAGTGCTAACACGGAGGGCGCCAGCATCTTCCTGAGCGCCTGCTTTGCAGCCATCTCGATGCAGCGGTTGTAATCGGGCTTGACCCTGCCCTCGAGTACGCCGGGGACGGAAAGCTGTCTGTCTCCCTCATCGGCCATCAGCCTTGCGGATTCGATCGTGTTGTCACTGAGCATGGCGGAGAAGAATTCAATGAGCGCGCCGCCTATTATACCGCCCGCTATAACCACAAAGGAGGCTATGTTCAAAACGGGCTCGGCTCCGATGGCTGTGTAGTTCCCTACGTAAGCTACGATCAGGCTCACCGTCGCAAAGGCGGCCGAGCCGAGACCGCGACAAAGGCCGTAGTTGATGGTGCCTCCGAACCGCTCGTACGCGAACGCCATCCCGTTGAGCATGGGCATGCCGATCATCGCGCAGATAAACGCCACGATGACGACGGGCAGGATCACGATCGAGCCCGCCGGGAGCACGAGGAGCACGGTGCCCGCCACCGCGCAGAGCGCCATGGACGCGACGATGAAGAGCCTCTGCGTTATCTTGTCCGAGCGGTCCACGACGTCGCCGGCCACGGGACCGAGGAAGACCCCGGCCAGGCTCACGATGGACATCACCGTGCCGATGGTGCCCGTCTCGAAGCCCACCTGCGACAGGTAGTTGAACGCAAAGCCCATGGAACCCGAGATGAGCAGCATGTAGCCGATGTTCACGAGCGCATACTTGAGGTTGAGGTTCTTGAGGTTCATGGTCGCCGCCCTTCTCGCTGTCACCTTCTATCTCACAATAGCAGAGATGCGCTTGCCGTACACGCAGCGGATGCACCGACCGAACGCCTCTGCCACAGCCGCACCATTGCCCGGAGCCGCACGGCACGCGTCGTGTATCATGAGGAGGCATGAGAAGGGAGCTGCCATGAGAAGGTTCAACACGACGGGCCTGTGCGTGCCCGAGAGCGACTACATGGTGGACATCTCCGGGCGCGTCGCGCAGGTGGCGGTCATGGTGGAGC
>CALEPU010000131.1 GCA_937913075.1 uncultured Clostridia bacterium | reverse complement strand
GATACACGGGAAAGCTCCCGCCCGCAGCCTAGGTCGGCACTGCGTTTTTGGAGCCGAGCGCGGCATACAGCAGCGCCGCAAGCGCAAGTATGAAAAAATTGGCATAGAGCAGTCTGCTCTCCCTGCCTTCTCTTTTGAGCTTAGACATAAAAAAGCGCCTCCAAAGCAAAGTTCATAATAACGATATGCTTTGGACGGCGCAAAATGACGCTTGTATTTGTAAGGTTTTGGCGTTCAGTCGAGCTTTCTCTCCTCGTCATTCAAAACGCTGCGGACGGCGTATTGCGGGGCGCTGCTGACCGTCATATAGATGCGGCCGATATACTCGCCCAACAGCCCCAGCATCAGCATTATTACGCCGCCGATAAAGAAGAGCGCCGCAATAGTTGAGGAATACCCCGCCGAGATATTGGGATGAATGAGCTTTCGTATCACGACTATGAGCCCGAGTAGAAATCCGATAAAGGAGCAAAACGCGCCGAAGGCCGAGGTCAGCCTAAGCGGGACTATCGAAAAGTTCGTCACGGTGTTCATCCACAGATTGACAAGCTTTTTTAAAGTATAGCCGGACTCGCCCGCGAGTCTTGCCCTGTGGTCTATTTCGACGTTGGCGAATTTTGAGGTGATCCTGTTGAGGTAGCCGCCGATAGAAACGAATGGGCTCTTATAATCGTGAAGCGCCTTAATAACAAAGCCGCTGTAAGCGAGGAACGACGAGCCGGCTATGCCTCGCGGAGCGTTGCCCGCCCAAACCGAAACGGCATGGTGGAGCTTGCTCGTAACCCTTTTGAACAGCGAATGCTTTTTCTGAGGGAACTTTGCGTACACGACGTCATATCCCTCCTGCACCTTGTCGACGAGAGCGAATATGCCGCTTGCCGGATGCTGACCGTCGTCGTCCATAAACACCGCCGCGTCGCCCTTGATATAAGGGAGGCTTGCCATCTTTGCGGACGCCTGACCGTAGTTGCGCGAAAGATCGACGCCGGTGACGCGCCGGTCGGTCTCGCAGATACGGCTGATAGCGCCGAAGGTATTATCGGGCGAGCCGTCGTTGACGAGCACTATTTGGTACTGATGCTCGGGATGCATACTAAACTCCGCCCTTATCTCATCGACGACAGCCTCGATGGTCTTTTCGGATCGGTAGCAGGGTATCACGACGGAAATCAGCATTTTCTCTCCTTTCTCAATGCGGCGAAGACGTCTTCATCCTGCATTCTCACGGTCGTTCCCAAGCCTTTTTCGAGGCAGGTTTTATAAATGCGGTTGGCAAGCGCAACGTCGACGAACGAGAGCCCGACGGCGTTGAAATAGATGAACTCGTCATCCCCTTCCCTGCCGGGCAAGCTGCCGGTCAGGAGCTTATCCAGGTCGCAGTAAATATCGTTATCGGCAAGCCTGCCCATCTTATAAAGCCGGCTCAGAGTCTGTGTGCGGTGCTTGACGGAGCTCCAGTTATCGCAGACTATCTTATCCGCCATGAGCGGCACGCCGTACTCGTCCTCCCATCCGGCGACATGAGCGTAGAAAGCACCCTTTTTGATCCACCCCGCCCTGATTATCGGAGCCTGACCGCTTATCGCGGAAACGAGTATATCGGCGTTGGAGACCGACCTTTCGTAGTCTCCGCCGCAGGGTATGAACTCTGTATCGGGGAAAAGCGGTGCAAGAGCTTCTATGAAGCTCTGTTCCCTTGCGCTCGTCCGCGAGGAAACGAAGCAGCGCTTTAATCCGGGACGCACCTGCTTCATGGCAAGGAAATGGAATTTTGCCTGCTCGCCCGCGCCGACAAAGCCGATCGAGGAGCAGTCTTTCCTTGCGAGCTTATCCGCGGCAATTGCGCTTACAGCCGCCGTGCGCATATTTGAAATGAGCGTTCCCTCCATAAAGGCGAGCGGAAAGCCGGTCTGCGTAGAGGAGAGCAGTATCACCGCAGTCAGGTTTTGCAGCCCGAACCTTGCGTTGTTGGTGGGAAAAACCGAGACCCACTTCATGCCGCTGATCTGCTCGTCAAAAAGCGTTGCCGGCAGGCAGTTGGTGCGGCACTGAGTCGACTCGTCGAATATCTGAGAGACCTTATCGGGATAGAGTATGCGCCCGGCGGCGTAGCTCAACACCGCCTCCCTCGCAGCGTCTATCGCCATGGCTATATCAAAACAGCCCGCGCGCAGTATATCCCCTTGGGTAAGAATGAGCGTATCTATGACCTTATCCGACATGATGAGACCAGCCTTTCGGTTTTTATCTGCCTATGCCCGAAATATCCGTGAGGCAAAAGAGCTTGTTCTCCCCCGAAGCGTCGCGCACTTTAAGGGTCGATGCGATTTGTGTGAGGGTCATGCGCAGATCCTCGAAGTCGTGATACAGTATGTGCAGATAGCAGAACACCTGCGATACCGTGCCGGTAGCACGAACCACGTCGCCCTCGCCGTGAATGGGAACGTAGGCATACACGGACGGCATTGCCTTGACCTCGCTCTCGCCTGTGACCTCGGCGATCGTGCAGGGCGCAGCGTGCAGGGGCATTATGCAGTAGCTTCTATCCCTTTTTACGGGCTTGACCTCAGGCACGTTTTTTATACAGCCGTCGAGAGCGTATCTTATCATGAGCTCGAGCTGATCCACTCCGTAGAAATACCTTACGGGATAATAGGTCATGCTGCCGCCGAACCTAAATCCCATCTCGTTGAACCAAAACCTGCCGTCATCCGCAAACGCCTCTATCCACAAAGCCCCATCGTGCATGCCAAGCGATTTGAACATAGCTCTGACCTTTTCGTCAAGCGAAGCGAGATATGCGGGGATATGGCGGGAAGGAAATAATTGCAGCGCCATAACCGACGAGCCCTCTCCGCCAAGCCTTTTCGAGGTCTTATCGGACATGCCGGTGAATATGACCTCGCCGTTTATCAGGGTGTAGTGGATTATAACAGCGTCATAGGGTATGTACTCCTCGACAAGAACAGTCTCCGTACGGGAGAATTTAACGGCTTTTTCAGCCGCAGTATAGATCTCCCCGATATTATTACAGACGGAGAAGCCCTGACTGCCGCAGCTGTCGGCGGGCTTTACGACCACGGGAAAGGCTTTTATCTCATCGAGCCTGTCCATATAGTATCGCTTTGCGACAGGCACGCCGTTTGCCTCGCAGAGCGCCTTGAACCGCGCCTTGTTCATGCAGATATCCCACTGTGAAAGATCGCAGTAATGCGGAAGCCCGCTCTTTTCTGCCGCGGTCAGCGCCGCGGGAATGACGTCCTCGTTGCAGCCGGTGAACACGGCGTCTATATTTTTCTCTTTGATGAGCCTGACAAGACCCTCGGCGTCGATGGCGTCGACGTCGAAGCTTTCATCCGAAATGCGCTTCAAAAGCGTATCGGGATACTTGCCCGCTGCAGCGAGCTTTATCCCGTGCTTATCCGCAAAATCCCTTATCTCGTATGCGCTGTTCGTACCGCCCAGGAGCAGCATGCGCCTGTTGGAATACTCTCCCATCCGAGCCCCCGCAAATTGTATGATCTCAATTCATTTTCGCACTTGCGAAGTAATTTGTCAATAATGAGTTTTGTGCTTTACAACGGGGCGGCGTTGGGTTATAATCAACCTTATGAAGACGAAGATAATAACAATCGAAGGTATCGACGGCAGCGGCAAGACCGTGCAGTACAATCTCCTTTTGGAGAAGCTGCGAGGCATGGGCTATACTGTCGATACGAAGTCCTTTCCCGTTTACGAGAGCTTTTTCGGCGGTCAGGTCGGCAGATACCTCTCCGGCGAGGAGGGTGTTTGGGCGACCGACGTCGACCAGAAGAGCATGGCTCTTTGGTTTGCGATGGATCGTTTTAAGGCTTTTGAGAGCTGGCGCGACGGCGAATTTGATTTTCTCATTATCAACCGATACGTGCTTTCCAACGCCGTTTACCAGAGCATACGCGACCGCGACCTATCAAGACCCGATATTATGGACTGGGTGTTCGAGCTTGAATACGGCGAGCTTGGTCTGCCCCGTCCCGACGTCAACATCTTCTTTGACGTTGCGGCGGAAAACGCCGGTATGAACGTCGATAAAAAGGGCTTCCGCGAGTATGTCGGCGCAGGGCGCGACGTTTACGAGCGCAGCCTCGGAATGCAGGAGCGCGCAAGGAATATGTACGTTGCCGCCTCGCAAAGGTACGATGACGTCTGCATTATAAACTGCATGGACAAAAACGCCATGCTCCCGCCGGAGGAGATATCCAAAAGGGTCATCGCGGCTCTTAAAGCACGCTCTCTTTTGGACTGACGTTTGCGGACGATAAACATTTACGGAGGTATCGGTATGAGCACGAGGATACTTGGGCACAGAGGCGCATCCGCCTATGCTCCCGAAAATACGCTTTACGCTTTTAAGCTTGCTATGGATCAGGGCGCCGACGGCGTTGAGCTTGACGTACATCTGAGCCGAGACGGCGAGCTTGCGGTAATACACGACGAGAGGGTCGACCGAACCACCAACGGGCACGGCTTTGTTAAGGATATGACCCTTGAAGAGCTGAAAGCGCTTGACGCATCCTGCGGCAAGGAGGGCTTTTCAAACGCAAAAATACCCACTCTTGCCGAGGTTTACAGGCTTTTTGCGGGTACTCGCCATATTATAAACGTCGAGATCAAGACCGACATTATGGACTATCCCGGCATCTGCGAAAAGCTTATAGCGCTGGAAGACTCCATGCAGATGAACGGCAGAATAATCTACTCCTCATTCAACCACTACACCGTGGACGAGCTTTTGCGTCTGCGCCCCACAGCGAAGGTCGGTCTTTTATATTTGAGTATTTTGGACTCGCCTTGGGACTATGCTTCAAGGCTCGGCGCCGCCTGTCTGCATCCGCATTTCATCACGCTTTCAAAGACGCCCGAAATGGCAAAGAACTGCGCTGCACGCAATATAGAGACAAACGTGTGGACCGTGGACGACCCCACTTGGATGAAGCGGCTCATCGACATGGGCGTCACTTCGCTCATAACCAACAGACCCGACCTTGCACGCACGGTCGTTTTCGGCGCTTGAGGGAGTCTATATGAAGGTTTGGGGCAAGATACGCAAGGATAACAGCACCATTGCCGAGCGTGTGGTGACGGTACAGGCTAAGACGGCTTATGACGTTACGGATTGGAACGAGCCGTTTATAAAGCTGTGTCACGACCTCAACCTTTCAAGACCCGTGATACTCAAAAAGCATATCCGTGACATGGAGCAGTTCCGCCACGCGATATTCCTTCCCGACGACTTTATGGAGCCGGTGGATTTTGACAGGTTCGAGATAGAGCTTTATTGATCTAACTATCGGCTTCTTTATGTTCTCGTACAAGCGTCAGGCGGCGTTCTGACGAGCGTGCGAACGTTTAAAGTGAAGAGTATTAACAAAGCAATAGGGATGTTGCATTAAGCATGTATTTGAGACAAAGCTC
Organism: uncultured Clostridia bacterium; assembly: GCA_937913075.1. Taxonomy (GTDB): domain Bacteria; phylum Bacillota; class Clostridia; order Christensenellales; family CAG-138; genus UBA3857. The sequence continues at coordinate 22 of CALEPU010000131.1, read as the reverse complement.
ATAGAAACAAGCATGGCGCATT
>CALEPU010000130.1 GCA_937913075.1 uncultured Clostridia bacterium | reverse complement strand
AAAGCGGCTGCCGTTATCAGGCGTTTTCGGTCTTGGCGGCTTTTATCTTTTCGGTAAGCATGGGAACGATCTTATTGAGATCGCCGACGACGCCGTAATCCGCCACCTTGAATATGGGGGCTGTCTCGTCGCGGTTGATGGCGATGATTATATCGCTCTCCTCCATGCCGGCGATATGCTGTATGGCGCCGGATATGCCGACTGCGATATAGAGCTTGGGGCGCACGGTCTTGCCCGTCTGCCCGACCTGAAGGTCCTTATCGGCCCAGCCTGCGTCGACCGCGGCGCGGGAGGCGGAGACTCTGCCGCCGAGGGCGTCCGCGAGGTCATAGAGCATGGCGAAGTTTTCCCTGCTGCCCATGCCTCTGCCGCCCGATACCAAGATCTTGGCGGAGGCGATATCGGCGGTAGCGGCGGTCTTTTTAATGACGTCGAGCACCTCAACGTATTTGTCGTTATGCTCAAACTTTAACTTGTAAGGGAAGACCTTGACCTCGCGCCCGTCCATGCGCTCTGTCTTCTGCATTACGCCGGGACGCACCGTCGCCATCTGCGGACGGAAATCGGGGCAAACTATGGTCGCCATGAGGTTGCCGCCGAACGCGGGGCGGGTCATCATAAGCTGCTTGGTATCGGGATCGACCTCGAGCTTCGTGCAGTCGGCGGTGAGGCCGGTATGCACCCTTGCGGAAACGCGGGGCGCAAGATCGCGCCCTATCGTGGTGGCGCCGTAGAGCACTACGTCGGGCTTGAAGTAGTTGATCACGTTATACATTGCGTGAGCATAGGGCTCGGTGGTGTAGGTCGCAAGGGCGGGATCGTCCACGAGAATGACGGTATCCGCGCCGTACTCGCCGAGCTCGCGGGCCAGACCCTCGACCCCGCTGCCGCAGAGCACTGCCGAGACGGAGGTATTGAGGCTTGCCGCCAGCTCCCTCGCCTTGCCCAAAAGCTCAAACGAAACGGGAGCTATAACGCCGTCCACCTGCTGAATGAATACGAAAACGCCTTTGTAATCGCTGAAATCCTTGTTCATATCTCACCTCATATAATGAAACGGTCGCGCAGCTTGCCGACGAGATAATCCGCGGAAGCCTCCGCATCGAGAGTGACGGTCTCGCCCTGGGCTTTTAGCGCCTTGGGGAAGGAGGACTTGACCCTTGTGGGGGAGCCCTTTAAGCCTATATTCTCATCCTCGACGGGAACGTCGGAGCGGCTCCATACGGTGACCTGCTTCTCACGGTAAGCCTCGAAAATTCCGCCGGGGGTCATATAGCGGGGGCGGTTGAGCTCGGTCAGCGCGGTAACGAGGCAGGGCATCTTGACCCTGACTATCTGATAGCTGGACTCGAACTGACGCTTGACGATAAGGTATTCGCCGACGACCCTTATCTCCTCCGCATAGCTTACGTTGGGGATACCGAGGTGCTCCGCCATCTGCGGGCCGACCTGAGCGGTATCGCCGTCGATAG
>CALEPU010000129.1 GCA_937913075.1 uncultured Clostridia bacterium | reverse complement strand
GCTTATACCGGCGGCAGTTCGGGCTCCTTACTTTTCGGCAGCGGATTTTTTCGACAGCCGAAGCCGAACGAAATAGAAGCATGGCGCGATTTTGAACGAGCCATGCTTGCTTTTTCTAACGGTATTGAATTAGCGAATTTCAAGTGATTTTACGGCAGCTTCGCCGTCGACCCATGTCAAACCGCCGCTCAGAAGCCGCGGCTTATCTGCCGAATTTATTTTTAATATAATTGTCCATAGACCTGGCGGCGGCACGGCCCGCGCCCATTGCGGCGATGACCGTTGCGGGACCTGTGACGACGTCGCCTCCGGCGAACACGCCCTCGCGCGAGGTCTTGCAGGCGGCGTCGGTTATAATGCCGCCGTGGGAGTTGACCGCGAGCCCCTTGGTGGTCTTGTTTATCAGGGGGTTATTGACGGTGCCGATGGAAATGACGACGGTATCGCAATCCATATAAAACTCGCTGTCCTTAATGGGGATGGGCTTGCGCCTGCCCTTTTCGTCGGGCTCGCCGAGCTCCATACGCACGCAGGTGACGCCCTTGACAAAGCCGTTCTTCGGGTCTTCGGGATCGTCGGGGTTGAAATAGCCGTTTATCTCGACCGGGTTGCAGAGCATGTGGAACTCTATACCCTCCTCGCGGGCGTGCTTGACCTCCTCGCGCCTTGCCGGTATCTCCGCCTCCGATCTGCGGTAGATTATGCTGACCTTTTCCGCGCCGAGACGCACCGCCGCCCTTGCCGCGTCCATTGCGACGTTGCCGCCTCCGACGACCGCGACGTGACCGCCCTTCATAATGGGGGTATCGGGATTTTTCCTGTAAGAGTGCATCAGGTTGATCCTGATGAGATATTCGTTTGCGGAGTATACGCCGTTGAGGTTTTCGCCTGGTATGCCCATGAACTGCGGCCATGCCGCGCCGTTTGCGAGGTACACCGCCTCATAGCCCATATCGAAAAGATCGCGCACGCGCAGCGTCTTGCCTATGACCATGTTGGTCATTATTTCAACGCCCATTGCCTCGAGATTTTCGACCTCGCGCTCAACAATGCGGTTGGGCAGACAGAACTCCGGTATGCCGTAGACGAGCACGCCGCCCGCAACGTGCAGGCTTTCAAACACTGTGACCTTGTAGCCGAGCTTTGCAAGATCGCCCGCGCAGGTGAGCCCCGAGGGACCGGAGCCGACTATCGCGACCTTATGCCCGTTTGGTCTTATAGCGGGATGCTTGTGCAGCCCCATTGAATGATGGGTGTCCGCAACGTAACGCTCGAGCCTGCCTATCGCAACCGGCTCGCCCTTGATGCCGCGCACACAGCGGCTCTCGCACTGGCGCTCCTGCGGGCATACCCTGCCGCACACGGCGGGCAGAGCGGAGTTTATGCTTATTATCTCATACGCGCCCTCGATATCGTGTTCGCGTATCCTCTCGATGAAATCGGGGATCCTGTTGTTGACGGGACAGCCTTGCACGCACTGCGGATTTTTGCAGTGCAGACAGCGCTGCGCTTCGAGCTGCGCCTGCTCGGAGGTGTAGCCGAGCTCCACCTCGTAAAAATTATGTATCCTCTCCTCTACCGCCTGCTTGGGCATCGGCGTTTTCGTGGGTGACATATTGGGCATATCAGTCCACCGCCTTTTTATAAAGATTGCAGGTCGCCTCACGCGCCAAGCGCTCCTCGCGGCGATACATATTGCCGCGGCAGATTGCCTCGTCAAAATCGACCTCGTAGCCGTTGTACTCGGGCCCCTCGACGCAGGCAAAGCTCGTTACGTCCCTGCCGTCGCGGTGCAGGGTAATGCGGCAGCCTCCGCACATGCCCGTGCCGTCTATCATTATGGGGTTCATGGAAACGGTGCAGGGTATGCCCGTTGGGCGCACCGTCTCCACCACGTTCTTCATCATGGTGAGAGGCCCTACCGTGAAGACGAGATCGAACCTCTCGCCCTCGTCAAACAGCTTTTGAAGCTGAACGCTCACGCTGCCGTAAAGCCCGTAGGAGCCGTCGTCCGTCATGGCATAAAGCCTGTCGGAGGAATCGCGGAACTCATCCAAGAGCATGAAATTCTCCTTCGAGCGGAAGCCGACGATGAGGGTCACCTCCGCATCCTGCTCATGCAGCTTGCGCACGATGGGCAGGGCTATCGCGCTGGCGACGCCGCCCGCGACAATGCAGGCCTTTTTAACGCCGTGCGTCTTTGTTATCATGCCGAGCGGACCGACGATATCCGTAACCGAGTCGCCCTCACGGAGCCTGTTCAGCTTTTCGGTAGTGGCGCCGACGGCGCGGAATATTATGCTGACGGTGCCGGCGACACGGTTGTATTTTGCAATGGCAAAGGGTACTCGCTCGTCATCCTCGCCCGCACGCAGTATAACGAACTGCCCCGGCTGAGCCTTTGCGGCGATAAACGGCGCCTTGATCTCCATAAGGGTGACGGTGGGATTGAGCTCCCGCTTCTGAACGATAGTGTACATCACACATCTCCTTAAAAGTTGACGGAGCGCCAAAAGAGCCTATGGCGCACGAAATGAATTATAACGCCTGCACACGATTTTTTCAAGCAGATTATTCAAAAAAACGATTATATTATTTAACGTGCGGGCGAATTGGCGTTGACGGAGTTTTTTGTATGTGATATAATTTGAAAATAAGATGTCAGGGAGGGTGCAAAACAATGAATCCTAACTCTTGGGACGTTAGCTGCAAGAGCAATAAGCGCATAAAGCTCAACGTATCCCGCGGGCATTTTGCAACGAGCCACGCCCACGTCGATCATTACATGAGCTTCACCGATCTGCGCACCAACCATCATACGGCGCAGCTTGCGGCGGATGAGCTTTCAAAGTTTTATTCCAACACAGCGCCTGTCGATACGATAATCTGTCTGGAATCCACACAGGTCATCGGCTCTTACGTCGCGCAGCTTTTAGCCGCCTCCGGCAACCGCGGCATCAACGAAAACCACGATATCAGCGTCATCACGCCGGAGAGCAACTCCTCCGGTCAGCTCGTGTTCACAAGCGACGTGCAGCCTCTCGTGCAGGACAGGTCGGTGCTGGTGCTCATCTCCACCATCTCTACCGGCCGCAGCCTCAACCGCGCATTGGAGTGCATCAGCTACTACGGCGGGCATCTCGTCGGCATAGCGGCGCTCTTCTCCGCCGTGGGCAGCGCCTTCGGCATGCCGATACACGCGCTCTTCTCTCCGGACGACGTGCCGGATTATCACAGCTACCAGTCAACGGAGTGCCCCTTCTGTCAGCGCGGGCGCAAGCTGGACGGCTTGGTGACCGTGAGCGGGTACACTAAAATATGACCTTACAACGGGCCGAGCGCCCGTTTTTTTGTAACAGGGGGGCTTATGCGGGAATTAAAGGACAGGATAATCAGCGATGGCAGAGTGCTGCCCGGCAATATTATTAAGGTCGACGGTTTTTTGAACCACCGCGTCGACATCGGCTTGATGCGCAGGCTTGCCAAGGAATTTTATTCAAGATTCGGCGATAGGGGCGTTACGCTCATCATGACGGCGGAAGCTTCCGGCATCGCGCTTGCCTCCATTACCGCAGAGGAGTTCGGCGTACCCCTCCTCTTTGCCAAAAAAGCCAAGAGCGACAACGTCGAGGGCGGTCTTATAAAGTCTGAGATCTATTCTTATACATATAAGAAAAAGGTCACTCTGCTCGTCTCCGCGGAGTGGATATCCTCTGCGGACAGAGTGCTGATAATCGACGACTTTATGGCCAACGGCGAAGCCATGCGCGGTCTGGTCGAGATAACGGAGAAGGTCGGCGCTGCCCTCGTCGGCGTCGGTATAGCAGTCGAAAAGGGCTTTCAGGGCGGCGGCGACCGCCTAAGAGCTCAGGGCGTCGACGTGCAGTCCCTTGCCATTATCGAAAGCGCCGAGCCGGGGAAAATAGTGTTTAGGGAATGAATACCGAAGGCTGGAAAATGAATATTAAATAATAATATAGGTAAAAGCTCCCTTCGGGGAGTTCAGACCGCTGACAAACCCTTTTTGCACGCAAGTATACAACCTTCCCCTACCGAG
>CALEPU010000128.1 GCA_937913075.1 uncultured Clostridia bacterium | reverse complement strand
ACCGAGATCTACACTCTTTCCCTACACGACGCTCTTCCGATCTCTCTACGTATGCCTCTTTAAAATTAAAACTGATGCAAGACGAGCTGCAAGCGAAGAGCATTACGGCAAGCAGCAGAGCAAGAGCACGCTTCATATAAAAAACCTCCGTGGGAAATTACGAAAACGCTGACAGCTTATGATTATAACATGAACGAACTGCAAAAGCAAATCCACGGCGTTGACCTGGTTGCCCCCGTTCCGCTTCCCTGCGCTCCAATGCCGCGACCGGGAGGGAAGGCGATAGGTCTATACTGCGGATATTGATATCACTCGCCGTAAAACTCGGCAAGGTCATCGAGCCGCAGCAGCGCGGGAGCAAGCCCTATCGAGGCGCCTGCGTCGATATTGATAAAGGTATCGGTCTTGACTATACTGCCCCTATACTGCTCGCCCAGGTAAAAGGTGGGCGTGTGCCCTATCACGGTCATTATATCTTCAAAATAGCGCGTTTCAAGGGTCGGTCTTGCCCATAAAAGATCATAGGCGGAGTAATCCGAGAGCTTCTTGCTTTTTTCAAATCCGTTGAAGCCTCCGTGGACGAGCAGAAAGTCGCGCCCCGCCGCAGTTACTGCGCCTATAAGCGGCGCTTCCTTTAAAAACAGCATCAGCTCGGAAAACGCCTGCGGCTCCTCACGCTTGAGCCTGCCGAGGCTTTCAAGCGTCACGCCGCCGCCGTTCCGCAAATAGCGTTCGAGCGCTCTTGTGTTTTCGGGCGTTAGGGTTTCGATGCTGTCATCCGTGATCTCCTCGAAAACAAATTCGCACGCCAGCAGCATATCCTCGTGGTTGCCGAGTATAAACTCAAAATTCGGCTGCTCCGTGATATAGCGCAAAAGCTCAACGCCGCCGTCGCCGTTGCGGTCGATGACGTCGCCGATGATATAAAGGGTGTCCTCGGCGCAAAAGCCCGCTTCCGCAAGCAGCGCTTTAAACTTATCAAGAGGATACCCGTGCAGATCGGAGATGGCGTAGAAGCTCATTGCGCAAGCTTTTCCTTTTCAAACTGGAGGGTATAGAGAGCGTAGTACCTGCCGCGGAGTGCAAGCAGCTCGTGATGGCTGCCCTGCTCCGCTATCTCGCCCTTTGAGAGGACGATGATGCTGTCTGCGTGCTGTATTGTTGAAAGCCTGTGAGCGACAATGAGCATCGTGCCGATGTTCATCATTCTTTCGAGCGAGTCCTGAATGAGCACCTCCGTCTCGGTGTCGATATTGGCGGTCGCTTCATCGAGTATCATGACCGCCGGCTTGTGGATTATTGTGCGGGCAAAGCTCAAAAGCTGGCGCTGACCGGCGGAGAAGTTGTTGCCGCGCTCGCGCACGACCTCATCAAGTCCGTTTTCAAGCCGGTTGATGAAGTGATCCGCGTTGACGTAGCGGCATGCCTCCATAACCTGCTCGTCGGTCACGCCCTCCTTATCGAGCAGTATGTTGCTCCTTATCGTGCCGGAGAAGAGGAAAACGTCCTGGAGCATCTGTCCGAAATGCCTTCTAAGCGAGGAGGTCTTGATCTTTCTGATATCAATTCCGTCGACGAGTATCTCGCCCTTCTGATACTCGTAATTGCGGCAGAGCAGAGAGAGTATCGTAGTCTTGCCGGAGCCGGTCGCGCCGACGAACGCCACGGTATCGCCGGGGTTTACGTGGAAGGAGACTCCGCGCAGCACCCACTCGTCCTCCACATAGCTGAACCAAACGTCGCGGAACTCTATTTCGCCGCGTATGCTTTCGAGCTCAACAGCATCCGGCGCATCCTTCATGGCGGGCTCGATATCCATTATGGTAAATACCTTTTCCGCGGAGGCAAATGCCGATTGCAGCCAGTTGAACTGCTCGGCAAGGTTCTGTATGGGATTGTAGAATTTGTTGATATACATATAGAAGCTGACTATCGTTGCCGCATCTATCGACTGCCCTAAGAAGCTCGCTCCGTCAAGGTAGCCCTTGCCGCCGAGATAAAAGAGCGTCAGCACCGAGCTGATGTAGAGCATATAAACCAGCGGACGGAATATGCCGAATACGAGTATCTGCTCGTGCTTTGCCTTGCCGAGGGCGCGGCTGCGTGCGGTGAAATCCCTCAGCTTCTCATCCTCGCGGTTGAATATCTGCGTTATCTTTATGCCGGAAAGGTTCTCGGAAAGATATGTGTTGATATCAGTCGTGCGGTCCTTCACCCTGCGGTACGCCCTGCGCGCGAATTTGCGGAATATGACCGTAAACAGCACTATAAAAGGCACGAAGCAGAGCACCATCAGCGTCAGCTCGATATTGAGCGCAAGCATCGCCGCAAGCACGCCGAATATGATGAACACGTTTTTAACGAGGTTGACGAGCAGCGAGGTGAACATCAGCGATATGGCGTTGGTGTCGTTTGTCACCCTCGTTACAAGCTTGCCAACGGGTATGGAGTTCATCTGCTCGTGGGACAGCGACTCGATATGCGTAAACAGATCCTCGCGCATACGGGAGATTATCCTCTGACCCGTGCGCTGCAAAATTATCGCCTGCGCGTACGTGCAGACCATGGAAACTATAAGTATGCCGGCGTATATAGCAACCAGACGGAAGAGCTGTGAAAGCACGAAATCAGTGTTGACGAGCGCCGTCATCCTGCCTATGAGCATGGGCGAGATCACGTCGTATGCTATGCCGAAGAGCACTATAAATCCGACAAGAACGAAGCTGCCCGTGTACTCCTTTGCGTAGGCGAGCAGCCTTTTTACTATCTCGCCGTCCTTCATGCTGCGGTCGAAGCCTATCGACTGCTTTTTATCCTTTATGGATGCGTAGGCTATTATGAGCACCAGCGATATCACGCCTATTATGCCGCCGCCGAGGAGAAGTGGTAAATATTCGCGCATCAAGATCACCTCATTTCCCGTTCGCAGCCTCTTCCTCGAGGCGCTGCAATTCCACCATCTTGGCGTACTCGGGGCAGGAGCCCACAAGCTCGTCGTGGCTGCCGACGGCGGTCACCCTGCCGTCCTCAACGAATACTATCTTATCAAGCTCTTTTATGGTGGATATGCGGTGAGCTATTAGTATCGTGGTCTTGCCCCTGCGCGTATCCTTCAAATTATTCAATATCACCTTTTCGGTGTCGGTATCGACGGCGGAGACCGAGTCGTCGAGTATCAGTATCGGAGCTTCCTTCATCAAAGCACGCGCTATGGAAATACGCTGCTTCTGCCCGCCGGATACCGTCACGCCGCGCTCGCCGAGTACGGTTTGATACTTGTCCTTGAATTCGGCGATATTGTCGTGCACCGCCGCAAGCTCCGCGGCGTTCTCGACCGCAGCCTCGTCTATCTCGTCAAAAGCAAAGCCTATGTTGTTGGCGATGGTATCCGAGAAGAGGAAATTGTCCTGCGGAACGTATGCGCAGCCGCGCCGCAGCGATTTAATAGTGATATCGGTCACGTCACGGTCGTCTATAAACAGAGTGCCGCGCGGCACGTTGTAGGTGCGCAGTATGAGATCGACTATCGTGGTCTTGCCCGAGCCTGTTTTGCCCACTATGCCGACGCTCTCGCCGGGCTCAACGGTAAAGGAGACGTGCTCAAGAGCGTCATATTCGCCGTCGTCATAGCGGAAGGTGAGGTCGCGGAACTCTATCTTGCCGCGAACGTTTTCGATATCCGAGGCGCCGGGCTCGTCGGCAACGGTTATCTTCGCCTCCAAAAGCTCCGATACGCGCTTCATCGAGGCTTTTCCTCTTGCCGATTTTTCTATAAGCATGGACACAGCCATAACGGGCCAAACCACCGAGGAGAAATAGCCTATGTACTCAACCAGCCTGCCCGCGCTGAACGAGCCGCGGTAAACGAGATACCCGCCGTAACCCAGTATGACGCAGATCACCGTCTCGACCAGCAGCGTTATCAGCACGTGCATCAGAGTGGATATCTTGGTGTAATCCACGTTGGTGTCCTCGTTCTCTGTATTGTGCTTGCGGAACGCCATGAGCTGCCGGAGCTCCTTAACGAAAGCCTTTATAACGGCATAGCCGGAGAAGCTCTCCTGCGCGAAATCCGAAAGGTTGGAGAACGCCCTCTGGCGAACTTCCCATTTTTTCATCATCGCCTTGCCCATCAGCGTGCCGATAAGCAGTATGAGCCCCAGCGGTATAAGCGTCAAAAGCGTCATGGTCACGTCCATGCGCCACATGTTATAAAACCCGAGTATGCCGAGGAAAAGCGCGTCGAAGAACATCAAAAGCCCGTCGCCGAAGCACTCCTGTATGGTGTCGAGGTCGTTAGTGAAAAGGCTCATCAGATTGCCGACCTTGTTGACCTGATAGTATTCACGGGAAAGATCCTTGCAGTGATCGAACATCTCTATGCGGATGTTGGTCTCGACCCTTATCGCCGAGCCGAAAAAGCAGATGCGCCATAAAAAGCGCCCTATTACCATCACCACTACTATGCCTATTATGGGCAGACAGATGTGGTCGAGCAGGAAATCCATGTTGAAAGCCGTCGGAACGCCGTTAAAATCAACAACGCCCTTGTTTATGCCGTCTATCAGCATACCGTATAGATTTGGAATTATGAGCTGAAAATAATCAACGAGTATCAGAGCCGCCGCGCCGAGAATAAGTAATGGCGCATACCGCAAATAATAGCGGTTGATGTGTTTGCCGAAAATCAAATCCTATCCCTCCAAGCCATGCCTCAAATACTTTTGCTTCCATTATACGGCATGCGGAGTAAATGTCAAGCCGCCGAATGACGGTAATAAGGGGCTGTTGCATTAATGTGCAAAAGCAGCTTCCGTGCAGCAGTCGTCCTCGAACGCAAGTAATTTCGGCAGACGATAACGGGCGTGCCCTGATATTTTACGTATTCGAGCAGCTCGTAGCCGTCGATCTCGGGCAGCATTATGTCCAGCAGCACAAGGTCGTAAGTATTTTCCTCTATCATGTCGGCGGCTTCCCTGCCGTCATACGCGCAATAGCAGCGATACCCCAGCGCCGTAAGATTAACGTCAATTAAATTCGATATTGCTTTTTCGTCTTCAACGATAAGTATTTTCAGCATATGCTTCTCCCCCGCGCGCATTCCGCGCCTGACAATAATATTATATCGCCCCGCCGCCCTTCGTTCAATGGCGGCAAGCCTTCCATGATAATACTATCATAAAGATGTTAAGAAGTTGTAAATACCTTCGGAGGACAACTCTCCCCTGTTCGCAGGCACTGTGTATACGCTTGGGAACTGACGACTCGGAGGAAATAAAAATATATAAATATATTAGCACTCAACACTTGACAGTGCTAACAACAGTGGTATAATATGCTCAGAACAAAGGAACAGAGAACCGATCGAGGAGCGTCAAGCCCTCGTGCACGCAAGCTCCGTCCCGATGCTCATAAAAAATCATTAAGTTGATAATAATGAGTAAGAGGAGGAATGAATTATGTTGTACCCTACTATTTTCAACGACAGTATTTTTGACGATCTTATGGATCTGACCTTCCCCATGATGAGGGATTTCGGCGATATCGACAAGAAGCTCTACGGCAAGCACGCCAACCACGTTATGAAGACCGACGTGCATGAGAACGAGGGCGGCTACGAGGTCGACATCGACCTGCCCGGCTTTAAGAAGGAAGAGATCGCGCTCAACCTCGAGAACGGTTATCTCACCGTTTCCGCCGCAAAGGGCCTCGACAAGGACGAGGAGGATAAGCGCGGCAAGCTTATTAGGCGCGAGCGCTACTGCGGCTCCATGCAGAGGAGCTTCTACGTTGGCGAGAACGTCACTGATGATGAGATCAAGGCGAGGTTTGAGGACGGCGTCCTGAAGCTCACCGTTCCCAAGAAGGACGAGAAAAAGCTGCCCGAAAGGAAGACCATCATGATCGAGGGCTGAAACGGCCCAAAGCTATAAGAGCGTTTTCCGCTCTCCGCCGGTCGGTATTGACCGGCAGGGGGGCGGATTTTTATTCTCGAATATATTGCGTCAAAACCGCAACATTTGCCGCTCTGCCGTTGAAAAGCGCCGCGATTTCTGCTATGCTTTCAGGCATAGAACGCGAGCGGGGTACAACTGATGCTGATCACTTCGACACAAAACGACGGTATAAAAAGGCTGCGCGGGCTTAAGCAAAGGAGCCTGAGGGAAAGGTCCGGTCTGCATCTCATAGAGGGAGAGCGGCTTGTGCTTGACGCGGCGGGCTCCGGTGCGCAAATAGTACGCGCCTATATTGAGGAGGGGCGTGAGGATATCGGCGAAAGGCTGCTCGCAATGGGCTTGGCTTTCGATACCGTTACCGCTTCTGTCATGCGCTCCGTCGCCGATACGGATACGCCGCAGGGCGTGTGCGCCGCAGTAAAAACGCCGGATACGACCACGCCCGAAAGCTACCCGCACGGGCTGATAATCGCGCTCGACACGCTCCAAGACCCCGGTAACTTAGGCACTGTACTTCGCACGGCGGACGCCTTCGGCGCTGCGGGTCTGCTCGTGGGCGCCGGCTGCACCGACCCGTATTCGCCCAAGGCCCTGCGTGCCGCTATGGGGTCAACGTATCATTTACCCGTATGGCAGGGCGAGCTTGCAACCGAGCTCTTGCGGCTTAAAGTCTCGGGGTATTCGCTCGTCTGCGGGCATCTTGCGGGAGAAGAAAGCCTGCCCGAGCTTTCGCCCGACCGCGTGCTCGTCATAGGCAACGAGGGCAGCGGCCTCACGGACGCGGCGGCCTCCCTCGCGGACCGGTATATCCGCATACCGATGGAGGGGAGCGTGGAGTCTCTGAACGCCGCCATGGCGGCAGGCATGGCAAAGCAGGGCCTTGTCCCTGTATTCTGTGTATATTCCAGCTTCCTGCAGCGGAGCTTTGACATGCTGATCCACGATGTCTCTCTGCTGCGCCTGCATGCGGTCTTCTGCGTAGACCGTGCGGGACTTGTCGGAAGCGACGGCGAGACGCATCAGGGTGTGTTTGACATCTCATATCTGCGCACGGTTCCCGGCATGAAAATCCTCTGCCCTGCGAGCTTCGGTGAGCTGGAGCAGATGCTGCGCCGCGCTGTAAGCGAGACGGACGGCCCGGTGGCGGTGCGAAGTAGGTCTTGAACTCCTTTTCCTCGCGAATGGCTCCGGCACGGGCCGGGA
>CALEPU010000127.1 GCA_937913075.1 uncultured Clostridia bacterium | reverse complement strand
ATAAACTATAAATATATAAACGGTGAGCTCTCGCTCGTCCCTCGCTCGGCTCACCGCGCGCTGGCTCGCTTCGCTCGCCCCGAAGGGAAGAAAGGGACGGCGAAAGAGCGAAGGTTTAAACACTTAAAGAGGAGGATGAAAGGGTCGTTTTAACGCATTGCGAATTCCGATTTCCCTGTTCCCTTATTCCTCTTTTCGTGGTATAATCAATATAGACAAAAATTTACTTCGGAGCACAGCATGAAGGATTTTTTGAAAAAGCTGATCGCCGGCTTCGTCATCGGCGTCGGCGGCATAATCCCCGGGCTCTCCGGCGGCATACTTGCCGTCTCGATGGGGCTGTACAAGCCCACCGTCGATGCGCTCGCGGGCTTCTTCAAGGCGCCTAAAAAGAATTTTCTCTTCCTGCTGCCCATTGGCATAGGCGGCGTTATAGGGCTCGTGCTGTTTATGTTTTTGATAGACTGGCTTTTCGCCGATTTCCGCACGGCGATAATCTGCCTCTTCCTCGGGCTCGTCGCGGGCAGTATACCCTCCATGCTCAGGGAATGCAACGCCGAGGGCTACCGCCGCCATTACCCGCTCTACTCAGTAATAGGCTTCGCGGTCGCATTCGGGCTCATACTGCTGGGCATGCTCACGACCGGCGGCGCTCAGCGCGATATCACTCCGCTTAATGCCGCTTTCGGCGGCGCTGTGATAATGATGGGCGTGCTCTTGCCCGGCCTAAGCATATCCTTCATACTGATAAATCTCGGGCTTTACGAGGGGCTGCTTGCCGTGTTTACCTCGCCTCCCAAGCTCTATTTGGAGGCAAGGGCGCAGGGTCAGGCGTTCCTGCCCTCGCTCGGAGCGGCTTGCTCGAACTTAGGCCTTATGGCTTGCGCGCTGCTCGGCATGGCGATAGTTGCCGTGCCCGTCATATTCCTCGTCAAGCGCGTTATAGAAAAGCATCACGGACCCGCGTATTACGTGCTCTTCGGCATATTGCTCGCCACTATGCTCGGCTGTGTTTTGCAGGAGGTATTGACCCTCGTCCATGAAGAGAGCTACGTCTTCACCCTCGGGCGCGGGCTCATATACGCCGTGCTGCTTGCGGCGGGCTGTCTTATTTCCTTAAAGTCAGAAAAATTCATTCATTTCAAAGAGGAGGACGAGGCAAAAACCGATGAGCTCGCCGGTGAGATCCAAGCTTGAGCCCGTCTCCTGCGGGGGCGAGCTGCACATGACGGGCGGCGACGGCGCCGTCTGCTTTGCGGACAGTATTTCGTTTGCTCCGCAGCTTATAGAGCGTTGGGGCGGCAGCGCAAGGGTCGTCTATATCGACCCGCCCTTCGGCACCGGCGGCAGCTTTGAGTTCCGCCGCGGCTCACACACTCTCGCCTATACCGACAGGCTCTCGCCCGGGGAATACGCCGATATGATCCGCGAGGCCGCCAAGCTCGCCAAGGCGCTTTTGACCTGCGACGGCACGTTCTTTCTTCATATCGACTACCGCAAAAACGCCGTCTGCCGCATGATATGCGACGAGGTCTTCGGTGAGCCCGCTTTTACAAACGAGATAATCTGGTCTTATAAGTCCGGCGGCAGATCGGTAAAAAGCTTCGCAAGGAAGCACGACGCCATACTCATGTACCGCATGAGCAATGGCTCTTATTTCGATATCGCTGCTGTCGGTCAGCCCAGAGGAGCTGTCCGCCGCAACCACATGCGCCGCGGCTCCGACGAGCAGGGGCGCATGTTTTACTCCATACGCACCGGCGGCAAGGAGTACAGGTATTATGACGACGAGCCCATATTCCCGACCGACGTTTGGGATGATATAGAGCACCTGCACCAGCGCGACCCGGAGCGCACGGGCTACCTCACTCAAAAGCCCGAGGCGCTGCTCAAAAGGATCATCCTCGCCTGCTCGCGTGAGGGCGATACGGTGATAGACTTTTTCGGCGGCAGCGGCACCACCGCGGCTGCCGCGGCCAAGCTCGGGCGCAGGTTCATAACCTGCGATATGGGCGAAGCCGCGCTCGCCGTTACAAGAAAAAGGCTTGTGTCCCAAAGCCTCGCAAGACCCATCTACGAGGCGGCAAAGCCCATGACTGTGGAGCTCTTTTCCGATGGTCGAGGCTCTCCTGCTTTGGAAGAGATATTCGATATCACATGGAAGAACAAGGCCCTTAGCCTCACCGTTAAGCCCCTGCAAAAGGACGAGCTGCCCTACTATATCGCAAAGGGCAGCATCGAGGAAAGCATCTTCAAGGCGACCGACTATTGCCTCGAGCCCGCCCCCGGCGATACGCTCCTGCTGCCCAATGGCTCCGCCCTCAACGTAGTCGATAAGGATATGCACCGGGGGTACTTCGTCGTGAATGCGGAAGAGGGATAATAGGCGGGAATGCGGAATGCGCAATCAGCAAAGCAATTTTCCTGCAAACCTGACAAGGGGACGGTTCTTTTGTCAGGTTTTTTAAAACAAGCCGGCTTGACAACGGGGGTTCGGAGCCGGTTGCCGAAGGCCTTGGGGAGAGCGGACGCGAGCCCCAAGTCATATCGTCTGTCTGCGTAAAGCTCGGCT
>CALEPU010000126.1 GCA_937913075.1 uncultured Clostridia bacterium | reverse complement strand
CCGCGGCGGCTATGCCTTTTTGCCGCGCTTGGCACAGTAACTTTCCGCAGCAACGAGCGCAGCGGTCGAGCCGCCCGTCATATCTATCGCGCAATCCCCGTATTTTTTACAGATATCGTCGAGCCTATCAAACAGTATATCGACGGACTTGTTGCCTATGTGCTCGTATTCAACGGACATATCGTTCCTAAGCCCTTTCGCAAAGGCAAGTATGCTTTGGCTTGTCAGCTTATCGGGCGAGTTGTCCGTGCACACGAACACAAGCCGTTCCGGCTTGAATACCATTGCCGCAAGAAGATTATCGTACTGTTCGTTTACATAAAGCTCGATCAGTGTTTTCATTCGGTTACAAGCCCCGATACCAGCTTGAGCGTATTCTCGGCTCCCTTAACGTGTGAGCGCTCGTATCCGTGCGAGGCATAAACGCCGGCGCCGATAAGCCCGTGACGGAGGTCATAGCCTGCATCGAGCGCGGCGTCCGCATCGGAGCCGTAGTATGGATAAACGTCGAGCGCATAATCGAGCCCGAGACGCTTAGCAGTATCGATAAGCTCGCCGGTAAGCTCGTAATTGTAAGGTCCGTGTGAATCCTTGACGCAGATCGACACCTGATGTTCGCGGCAGGCAAGCCCCTGGCCAACACAGCCCATATCGACGCTGATGATATCGAGCGCATCCTCGGGAAGCCCCGATGAACAGCCATGTCCGACCTCTTCAAATACGGTAATGTAGATGTATACCTTGCGGGTAAGCTTTAACCCATCCTCTTTAATGCGTCTTGCAAAGTCAAGCAGGATAGCGACGCTCAGCTTGTCGTCCAGGAAACGACTCTTGATAAAGCCGCGATCGGTCACTCTGAACCTCGGGTCGAAGCAGACGTAATCGCCGGTCGCGATTCCGAGCTTCTCGGTTTCCGCCTTACTGTCGGTGAACTCGTCGAG
The DNA here is from genome assembly GCA_937913075.1 of uncultured Clostridia bacterium. Classification (GTDB taxonomy): domain Bacteria; phylum Bacillota; class Clostridia; order Christensenellales; family CAG-138; genus UBA3857. The sequence continues at coordinate 4,244 of CALEPU010000126.1, read as the reverse complement.
CACGAGCTCCATGCTGTCCCAAGTGCGCTCCTGCTTGGAGTAGTCTCCGTTGACGTGCACGCTCGGATCGTTCATCTGCATGCATCCCTCATATACCTTGCCCGATCTTGTGTAGACCTTCGCGTTTTCACACTCAGCGTTGTTTGGGTTCATACCGCCGATCCTTGTCAACCGAAGACGACCGTTGGATTTTACCTCAGCAACCATGCCGCCGAGCGTATCAAGATGCGCTGAGAATACAACGGGTCTGCCCTCCCCGCCAAGACAGCAGAGCACGCAGCCCTTGTTGGTCTTCTCGGGCGAATAGCCGAGAGCTTTCAGACGTTCGACCGAATAATCGGCGGCGGTCTTGGTAAAGCCCGTCGGGCTGTCGATACCTATGAGGCACTTTAATTCATCAAGCATTTTCTGCATATCATTAACTCCCTTCGAATTGAATTTGTAATTTAGTTAAACAGCTCTTCGTTTTCCGCCGTGTAGCAATCGCCAAGCTCGCCCGCATCGACCGGCAGTATATGTGTGCCGAGCTCCATTAAAAGAGAGCAGGCTTCGATGATGACGTTGATCGTCGGCATAGCAGGAAAGATCAGGTCTATGCAAAGTTCGCTGTCTGTTTCGTCAAGTGAAAACATCAGCTCGTCAAGCTCGTCCTCGCCCGACTTGCGAGAGTCATAAAGCTCGGAGAGGTAGCTGTCAGAGCCGTAGACGCAGAAGTCGTACCCCGCAAGCCTGTCAAAATCAAAAGCATCTGCCTCGGCTGAGAAAATCCTGCCTTCGATATAGGCTCCTTTGAGATCAACGCCTATCTCGCAGATATCCTTTACCGTTATGACGGGAATGGGAAAAGCCTCATACACGAACGATCCTCGTACGTCCACATTGTGCCCTGCGTACCACCCCCATGAAACGTCTGCTTCAAGCTTTTTAAAAGCGCCGACGATGCGCACAGCTTTCTCACGCAGGCGCGAATAGACCTCGTTCAGCTCGTCGATTTTCTTGCGGATATCAGCCAATGTACTCCTCCTTAAAGCCCTTTTCGTTGAGCAGCGCCTGCGCTTCAAGCAACTTGCGGTATTCTCCATTGCGCTCATAAAGCTCACGGTGACTGCCTCTTTCTATTATGCCGCTCTCGTCGATAACGATTATCTCGTCGGCGCTGCGCACGGTAGAAAGCCTGTGCGCTATGATAAGCGTTGTCCTGCCAATACTAAGCCGCTCCAAAGCCTCGGAGATCCTTGCCTCGGTAGCAGAGTCAAGAGCGCTCGTCGCTTCATCGAGTATGAGAATAGGCGGGTTTTTGAGGAATATCCTTGCAATGCTTACGCGCTGCTTTTGACCGCCGGATAGAGTTATGCCCCTCTCGCCCACTATCGTGTCATAGCCCTGCGGCATCTTCATTATGTCGTCGTGTATTTCTGCCGCCTTAGCCGCTGCGATTATCTCGTCATCGGAAGCGTCAAGTCTGCCGTAGCGGATATTGTCCTTGATTGAAGCCGCAAAGAGGAAGACCTCCTGCTGAACTATACCGATGTTCCCGCGAAGTGAGCGCATCGTAACGTCACGAACGTCGTGTCCGTCGACGGTTATACTGCCGGACTTGATATCGTAAAATCTGGGGATAAGATGGCAGAGCGTGGTCTTACCACCGCCCGAGGGCCCGACAAGAGCAACGGTCTTGCCGTGGGGTACGGCAAGGTTGATATTGCTCAAAACGTATTTGCCGTCGCCATAAGCAAAGGAAACGTCGCTGAATACGATGTCGCCCCTGACGTTTTCAAGCTCTAAGGCATCGGGCTTATCGACTATCTCAGGCTCGGTCTCCATTATCTCGGTAAACCTTTTAAAGCCCGCCATTCCCATTGTGTACTGCTCCATAAACATTGCAAGCTTGCGGATGGGCGATGTGAACGAAGCAATATACATTGTGAAAACGAGCAGGCTGTTTACTGTCATATTGCCTTTATTGGTAATGATAAGGAAGCCGCCTACGCCGAGAACTATTACTTTGAGAATGGTAGTAAAGAACTCCATTCCCGCAAAGAACTGCCCCATCGTTTTATAATAGCGCGATCTTGCGGCCTTGTACTTGGCGTTGCCGCGCTCATATTTTTCTATCTCATACAGTTCATTTGTAAAGGCCTTTGCCACCCTTGCGCCGGATATCGAAGACTCTATATCCGCGTTGATTATGGCTACGCTCTCCTTTACCCTGCGGCTGGTGCTGTTCATCCTTGTGCGAAGCATTATGACGAAGGCGAGCATCAACGGCACTGTGGCAATAAGCACAAGCGCCAACTGTCGGTTTATTGTCAGCATTGCAATGAACGAGCCAATGAAGGTGACAACCGAAATAAATACGTCCTCCGGACCGTGATGCGCAAGCTCAACAACGTCAAACAGATCGGTAGTGCATCTTGCCATAAGCTTTCCCGTTCTGGATTTATCGTAGAAGCTGAAGCTGAGACTTTGAAGGTGCGTGAAGATATCACGCCTCATGTCAACCTCTATCTTGACGCCCATATAATGACCGTAATAGGTGACGATGTACTGACAGGCAGTCCTTAAAACAAACATAAGCGTCGCGACGGCTATGAGAACGGAGAAAGCGCTTATCTGAGGCGTTGGCGAACCTATGTACTGATTTAGCGCTTTGTGCGCCATAAGCGGATAAACTACATCGACAGCGGAAATAATGAGAGCGCATATCATATCGAGCGTAAAAAGACCTATGTACGGCTTGTAGTAACCCGCAAAGCGTTTAAGAGGCTTTAACTTGCGTGCTTCCATTATCTTTCTCCCTCGTTGCCGCTGTTATCGTCATCATAAGGCGAAGGCATTTTTTTAACGTAAAGCATTATTAAAAATGCTGCCAGTATCAGCCCGACGGGGATATAAAACGGAATGTTAAATTGTAAGGAAAGCGGGAGCAGAACGAAGCCCGAAATAATTAAAATCAGACCGAGTATTGCTAAAAATCTGCGCATTACACTATTATCCTCTCAATCTCTTGTTTTGAATATAATACCACAATGCATGAAACAACTCAATAATAAAAATAAGGATAAAAGAAAGGGAGCAGAGCGGTCTGCTCTGCTCCAATAAAATGAGTGACTGTTACCGGTAGAGGGGATGCTCGTTGGTGAGCTCAATGACCTTTGCCTTGACGGCGGGGATGGCCTCTTCGCCCTCAAGCGCTACCTTTGCGATAAGACCGCCTATGACCTTCATCTCGTCCTCCTTGAAGCCGCGGGTGGTGATGGCGGGAGTGCCGATCCTAAGACCGCTGGTTACGAAGGGGCTCAAGGTCTCCTTGGGGATGGTGTTCTTGTTGACGGTAATGTTTGCTTCATCGAGCCAATGCTCAACGTCCTTACCGGTGCGGCCGACAGGGGTAAGATCAACAAGCATCAGGTGATTGTCGGTACCGCCGGATACGATGCGCAAACCTGCGTCGGCAAGGGACTGTGCAAGCACGGCGGCGTTCTTAACGACCTGCTGTTGATAAGCCTTGAACTCGGGCTTCAATGCCTCGCCATAGCAGGCGGCTTTCGCAGCGATGATGTGCATAAGGGGGCCGCCCTGTGTGCCGGGGAAAATGCCCTTATCGATGGCCTTGGCATACTGCTCTTTGCAGAGGATCATACCGCCGCGAGGACCACGCAGGGTCTTATGGGTGGTGGAGGTAACAACGTCGGCATAAGGCACGGGGTTCATATGGAGACCTGCCGCAACAAGACCGGCAATGTGCGCCATATCGACCATGAATAGTGCGCCGACCTTGTGCGCTATCACGGCAATGCGCTCGAAATCGATGGCGCGGGGATATGCGCTTGCGCCGGCGACGATCATCTTGGGCTGGCACTCAACCGCGAGCTTCTCCATAGCGTCGTAATCGATGCGCTCATCCTCGTCGGATACGCCGTAGGGAACGAAGTTGAAATACTTACCGCTCATGTTTACGGGGCTGCCGTGGGTGAGGTGACCGCCGTGCGAGAGGTTCATACCCATAATGGTATCGCCGGGATTGAGCAGAGCGAAGTATACCGAAAGGTTTGCCTGTGCGCCGGAGTGGGGCTGTACGTTGGCGTGATCGGCACCGAAGAGAAGCTTAGCGCGGTTGCGTGCAAGATCCTCTACCATGTCGACTTTTTCACAGCCGCCGTAGTAACGCTTGCCGGGATAGCCCTCGGCATACTTGTTGGTGAGATGGCTGCCCATGCAGGCCATAACCAGATCGGAAGAGC
>CALEPU010000125.1 GCA_937913075.1 uncultured Clostridia bacterium | reverse complement strand
TCCCTATTTTCTCGATATAGAGGCGCTTGTCGATAAAGGCCTTTTAAAAGAAAAGGAGTGCGAGGCGGCGCTCCCCGAGGGTGAGAAGACCAGAGTCGATTATGCCGCTATGTACGAGCGGCGCCTGCCGCTTTTGCGGCGTGCTTACGCAAGAGCTTCTCGGGAGCGGGGCTTTAACAAAAAGCTCCGCGAATACGCTTCCGAGCATCCGCATATCAGGAACTACGCGCTCTTTATGGCGATAAAGCAATATGAGGGCGGCAGTCCTTGGTATGAGTGGCCGAGCGAGCTGCGCGACCGCGATATGGCGGCGATAAGGCGGCTCATGCCAAAGCTCAGGCGCGAGTACATGGCAAACCTTTTCATACAGAGGGAGCTGTTTTCGCAGTGGTCGCTGCTGCGCCGCCACGCCGCGGAGGCGGGCGTTAAGCTTATGGGCGATATGCCCATATACTGCGCTTACGACTCCGCCGACTGTTGGGCGGCTCCGTGGGCTTTCCTGTTCGATGAAAGCAAGCGCCCCATAAGCGTAGCAGGCGTGCCGCCTGATTATTTCAGCAGCACGGGTCAGCTCTGGGGCAACCCGCTCTACGATTGGGCGGCGATAAGGCGGCGCGGCTACCGCTTCTGGCTGGAAAGGCTTACTGCCGCAGCAAGGCTTTACGATGTACTGCGGATAGACCATTTTCGCGGTTTCGAGGCATACTATGCGATACCCGCCGGCGCTCCCGACGCAACGCAGGGCGAGTGGCAAAAGGGCTGCGGATACGAGCTGTTCAAAAGATTTTCCGCCATGCAGACGACGGGCGCCGCTCCCTCGTGCGAGATAGTCGCGGAGGATCTCGGCGTGATAACCCCGCTCGTCAAGCGTCTGTTGACGAGGACGGGATTTGCGGGCATGCAGGTGATGCAGTTCGCATTCGACGGAAGCCGCAAAAATCCGCATATCATTAAAAAATGGGACGGCGATCTGCGGCACATAATAAACAAGGCGGCATACACGGGCACGCATGATAATCCGCCGCTCGCCGCATGGTGGCGCGATATAAGCCTTGAAGAGCGCAGGCGTGCGCTCCGCTGCGCGGGAGTTACCGAGAAGGGCATAGCCGATTTTTTGATCGGTGAGGACGTCTGCCGCGATTGTCTCACAGGTAACTGCGAATTTCGCGGCGCGGAGGAAAAGCGCCGCTGTGAGCTTGCCGCTTTCTATATGGCAAGGGCCCTCGCTCACTGCCGCGCAAGATACTGCATAATACCCATGCAGGACGTGTTGGGTCTCGGTGCGGAGTCCCGTATGAACACTCCCGCAACAGCGCAGGACAACTGGCGCTGGCGCATGACAAACGAGCAGCTTGCCTCCTGTACGGCAAGGCTGCAAAGGATATTCGGTCTGCGCTGATATTCGATTATTTTTTTGAGGTAAACCTGTATGCTGATGACTGCGAAGGACATTTTGAGGAGAGCGGAGGATGAGCTCCGCAGCAACTATCTTGTTGAGCTTAACGAGGCGACCACTGTGCAGCTTCACCGTGCGCTTTCGGGAGCCGTGATGTATGCCATCGCGGACGATTGGCGCCGCAGCCGCCGAGCTCACGAGCAGGCGCGCAGAGCATATTATCTCTCCGCCGAGTATCTGACGGGCAGGATGGTGTACAACAATCTATACTGCCTCGGGCTGCTCGATGAGATAAAGGAGCTGCTCTCGCTTCGCGGCATCGACCTCGCCGCCATGGAGGATATTGAGGACTGCGCTCTCGGCAACGGCGGTCTCGGAAGGCTTGCCGCGTGCTTTTTAGACAGTGCCGCAACGCATGAGCTCCCGCTTGACGGCTACGGTCTGCGCTATAAATTCGGTCTTTTTAAGCAGAGCTTTATGAACGGCTTTCAGGTGGAGAAGGCGGACGACTGGCAGAAGCAGGGCGATCCTTGGAGCCGCCGCCGCGACGACAAAACAGTCGTTGTGGAATTTGCCGACCAAAAGGTTCTCGCGGTGCCCTATGATATGCCGATAGTAGGTTACGGAACAGGCAACGTCGGCACTTTGAGACTTTGGCAGTCCGAGCCCATCGAGGAGCTTGATTTTGCGCTCTTCAACGCGCAGGAGTATGCTCTTGCCGTCAGAGAGAAGAACAGGGTCGAGGATATAACAAGGGTGCTCTACCCGAACGACTCCACGTACGAGGGCAAAAAGCTGCGTTTAAAGCAGCAGTACTTCCTTTCGTCGGCGTCCATGCAGGATATAATCCGCAGATACAAGCGCGTGCGCGGGCAGGATATGACGGGCTTTGCCGCACACTGCGCAGTGCAGCTCAACGATACGCACCCTACGGTGTCCATACCGGAGCTCGTCAGGCTCCTGATGGCGGAGGGCATGGATTTTGCCTCCGCGCTCGACGCCGCAAAGCGCACATTCAGCTACACCAACCACACGCTTATGAGCGAGGCGCTTGAAAAATGGGATACCGAGCTCATACGCGCCGTCATTCCCGGCATACTCGATATTATCGCAAGGATCGACGAGCATCTTGCAGCGGAGCTTCGCGGTCTCGGCGTCGATAATGAGCACATTTCCCGTATGCGCATAATAGCGGACGGACAGGTACACATGGCAAGGCTTGCCGCCTACGTCGGCAGCTATGTCAACGGCGTCGCCCGCATCCATTCGGAGCTTTTGAAGACGAGCGTGCTTGCCGATTGGTATGCCGCCTATCCCGAAAAATTCCTCAATATGACCAACGGCATCACCCCCAGAAGGTGGCTCGGCGTGTGCGATCCTCAGCTCGAAAAGCTCGTCGAGAGCTGCTGCGGCAAGGAGCTTCTGCGCGATCTCTCCGTGATAGAAAGGCTCAATACCCACCTCGACAACGAGGCGGAGCGCGCGCAGATAATTAAGAGCTTCCGCAATATCAAATCCGACAACAAGCGCCGCCTTTCGCGGCTCATTGCCGAGCGCGAGGGCGTGGAGCTGCCGCCGTACTTTGTTTTCGACGTGCAGGTAAAACGCATGCACGAGTATAAGCGCCAGCTTATGAACGCGCTTGCCATCGCCCATATATATAAGGAAATGAAACAGGGTAGGCTTGCCGATATGCCCGCGACGGCATTCATATTCGGGGCAAAGGCGGCGCCGGGCTATATAATGGCGAAAAACATAATCAAATACATCAACGACCTTGCCGCCGTTATAAACTCCGACAGCGAAGTGAATTCCCGCATGCGCGTTGTGTTCGTACAGAACTACAACTGCTCCTATGCCGAGCAAATAATCCCCGCAGCCGATATCTCGGAGCAGATATCCCCCGCAGGCACCGAGGCTTCCGGCACGGGCAATATGAAGCTGATGCTCAACGGCGCGGTCACCCTCGGCACTTACGACGGCGCAAATATCGAGATAGTAGAGCAGGCAGGCGAGGAGAACAACTATATCTTCGGCGCGAGAGTCGATGAGCTCGAGCGTATGCGCCCCGCGTACCGCCCGCGCGATATTTATGATAATGACCCGATAGTCCGCCGCGCGGTCGATACTCTTGTAGACGGCACATTCGCCCGTGATGATGATTCAAGGCGCGTCCTGCGCGAGATATATGACTCGCTCCTGACGGGAGATTGGCGTAAGCCCGACTATTACTTCAACCTCTATGACCTGCGCCCCTATATAGACGCCAAGCTCCGCGCCATCTACGACACGAGGGACGCCGACGCGTTTACTTTAAAATGCCTCAAAAATATCGCCGCCGCCGGCAAATGCCGCGAGGCGCTTGTCGGTCTCAAGTGCCGACTGTTGGCTCTTGGCCAGGGTGAGCTCCACGCGGTCGTTCGCGATCTTATTTCCGAACGATTTCGAGATGCCGCGCTTCTCTACTACGTTTTCCTGCGGCATGCATTCTCCCT
>CALEPU010000124.1 GCA_937913075.1 uncultured Clostridia bacterium | reverse complement strand
TCGGCGGAGCTTTTTGAGTATTCCGAGCTTGCGCGCTCTATGGACGAGCCCTTGTTAAGATACGGTCTGCTTTCAAAATACACCGGCTTCGACACGCTTTCGGTAATTCGCCCAATAACGGACGCGGAGGGAGAGACGCTCGGGGTACTGTTTTTTCACTATGATATGACAAGGGTAAACAGCTCCATACGCAGTGTTTTCGCGGGGGTCGCCACGGTCTCCGCAGTGGCGCTGGTCATAGCCGTGCCGCTCGTTATGCTGCTGGTAAGAGGAGTGACCCGCCCGATAACGCATCTGACGGACGTCGTAAAGGATTATACCAAGGGCAATTTTGAAAGAAGGGCGAACCTCAAGGGCGACGATGAGCTGGCGAGGCTCGGGAATACCTTCAACGCCATGGCCGACGAGCTCAACACGTTAGAGGCGGCGAGAAGGTCCTTCGTCGCAAACGTGAGCCATGAGCTGCGGTCGCCGCTCACCTCCATGCGCGGCTTTCTTGAAGCCATGACGGACGGCACCATACCTCCGGAGGACAGGGACGCTTATATCGAGATAGTTCTCGATGAAAACAAGCGCATGACGGTGATGGTGAACGACCTTTTGGATCTTGCGAGGATAGAGTCCGGACAGTATAAGATAACGCCGGAGACGTTCGATATTTCTGAGCTTATCCGCAGGACGGCGCTAACCTTCGAGGCACGCGTCGCCGCAAAATCCCTCGATATGCAAATAGACCTGCCGGAGCATCCCCTTTATGCCGAGGCCGATCCCGCGAGGATACAGCAGGTGCTCCACAACCTTGTGGACAACGCCGTAAAATATACGGGTGAGAACGGCAGTGTAGGCATAACATGCGCCGCCGACCGCCACGTGATAACAGTCACCGTAAAGGATAACGGTATAGGCATACCCGCGGAGGATCTGCCCCGTATTTTCGGGCGCTTCTACAAGGCGGAGAAGGCGCACACTCCCGACGGCGTATCCGGCACGGGACTCGGGCTCTCGATAGCAAAGCTTATCATGGACGAGCATGGGCAGAGCCTTACCGTTAAATCCGATGAAAACGGCACGGAATTCGCATTCACTTTAAAACAGGCGGTCAAGCCGACCGGAAAGAGAGCTTAAAACAAATAAAAGCACTTGCAATTCGCTAAATGCAGCATCCCCGCAGCGATATATCCGCCCTGCGGATGCGGGGGCAATATGCTCGCGTACAAATAAAAGGGGCTATTGCTCGTTAACGCAGCAGCCCCTATTTTCATGATCCGCTTTTAACTTACGCGCCGAGCTCGCGCACGGTTATGCCGTGCTGCCTTGCGTAATTGGCGCCGACGCTCCCGTCCGAGGCGTAAACGGTAAGGCTCTTGCAGCCGTCAAACGCCTTGTCGCCTATCTCAACGAGCCTGCCGCCGAGCTCTATTCCTTTGAGCGCGGAGCAGCCGCTGAAAGCGCCCTCGTAAATTATCATCAGATTGCGGGTAGAGAAGACGTTTTCGAGAGCGGTGCAGTTTTCAAAAGCGTATTCGCGTACCCAGCCGTTGTCAACTCCGCCGAAATCAAAGCTCTTTAAAGAGGTGCAGCCGGAAAAGGCCCTTTCGCCCACCCAGCAGCCGCCCTCGGATATCACCTGCTCCAGCGCGGTACAGCCGGCAAAGGCCTGCTCGTCTATCCAATAGGTCTCGCCCGTCAGCTCCACGGTCTTCAAAGCGGTGCAGTCCTTAAAGGTAAAGGGCTCGACGCTTATACGCTCGTCGTTCTCGTTGTCGGGAGAGGTGGTGAAGTTGGGGAATACTATGCTCTCGATAGAGGCGCAGCCCATGAAGGCGCCGCTGCCGACCTGAGCCATGAGCTCGGGCAGCTCGACTCCGCTGAGCTTGGCGCAGCCGGCGAACGCCTCGCGCTCGATTATCAGAAGCCCCTCGGGAAGGGAAACGCTTTCAAGCTCCCCGCAGCCCTTGAAGGCAAACTCGCGTATCGCGGCAACGCTCTCGGGTATCTCGACGCTCGTCAGACCGCTGTTCATAAACGCGCCCGCGGCGATCTCCGTAAGGCTCTGCGGCAGCTCGATTTGGGTGAGCGCCTTGCAGTCCTCAAAGGCGTAAATGCTGATGGAACGGATGCTCTCGGGTATCTCAACGCTCGTCACCTCGCTGCATCCGCTGAAGCAGAAACGCCCTATCGCGGTAACGGGCAGCCCGTCAAGCTCTGTGGGGATAACGACTTCCGTCCCCTTGCCAACGTACTGCTCCAAGGTCACTGCGCCGTCCGCCGCGCGGTACTCGAAGTCCGGAGTTTTGCGCAGAGTAAAATACAGCCCGACCGCAAAAAAAGCGGCAAGCAGCACGAGCCCTGCGATGAGCTTTATCTTCTTCTTGGTTTCCTTGCTGAGGTTTTTCACGAGCGCACCCCCATAAACACATTTTTACGAATATAATGTTACACTCTACTCGGCGTTTTGTCAAGGCGGATATTGTATAATTCAGCGGATTATTATATAATAAGGATACTGATACTAACGCTCATCTAAACTGTTGACGGATCGGTACGTATTTTTCGGCAGGGCGAAGACGTGCGAAATGAGGCGATGCCGGAGCGCATCGTTGAACAGAGCACGCAATGCCGTGGAGGAAAAGACGCCCCGAGACGGTAACGGTTTAGACGTAAGTCAGTATGAACTATATCCCCGAGAGGAGAACTGTATGCTCTTGACTGTGAACGGCGCAGCCTGCGAATTAGCGCAGGGGCAGACCATACTCGATTGTTTGAAGCAGAACGGGCTTTATGACGAAAGCGCGGGGCGCAGGCCCATTGCGGCGCGGCTTGGCGGCGAGATATTCAACCTCGGCTACAAGCCCACCCACGACGCCGTGCTCACCCTTTTATACTATGATGATGAGGAAGGGCGCAGGGTTTACGAGCGCACTCTGCAATTCATACTGATAATGTGCGTGAGGAAGCTCTGGCCAAAGGCGCGCGTCATAGTGCGCTACTCCTTGGGCTCGGGGCTTTACGTCACGATAGATAAGGAGCCCGGGTTTTCCGCAGAGGATATGACGGAGCTTGACGCCGCCATGCGTGAGGTGATCGCCGCCGATCTGCCCTTTGAGCGCAGGCGCATGGGCATACAGGAGGCGCTGAAATACTACGAGGAAGACGGTCAGCTTGACAAGGCGGAGCTTTTGAAGTGGCGCAGGTTCAGCTATTTTGACGTTTACCGCTGCCCCTTATACAGCGATTATATCGACTATTTCTACGGCGAGATGGCGCCCTCGACGGGCTTCGTTTCCGTTTTCGGTCTGCACTATATGCCTGGCGGGCTCGTTATGCTGCTGCCTGACAGCGGGGACCCGACAAGACCCGCCGCCTATATCAACTCGCCAAAGATGCACGAGGTGTATTTGCGAAGCGACCGTTGGGGCAGGCTTATGACCTGTTCGACCGCAAACGAGCTCAATACTCGCGTGCAGAACGGCTCCGTGCGCGAGCTCATAAGGGTCAACGAGGCGCTGCACGAGAAGATGTACGCCTACACCGCCGACAGGATAATAGAAAGCGGATCGCGTGCCGTGCTGCTCGCCGGACCCTCATCCAGCGGCAAGACGACCTCCGCAAACCGCATCGCGACTCAGCTTCGTGCCGAGGGGCTCGACCCCATAATGATATCGCTCGACAACTACTATGCCGACCGCGAGTTCTGCCCCCGGGACGAGAACGGCGAGCTGGATTTCGAGCATATCGAGGCGCTCGATATAAAAAGATTTAATCACGACTTAAAGCTTTTGATGGCAGGCGAGGAATGCGAGACTCCGCTGTTCGATTTTGTGACGGGCAAGCCAAAGCCCGAGGGAAGGGTGATGCGCTGCGCCGCCGATCAGCCCCTCATTATCGAGGGCATTCACGGGCTCAATCCCGCCATGATAAGCGAGGATATCGACAAGAGCAAGCTCTTCCGAGTATACGTGAGCGCTCTCGCTACCATAAACCTTGACGACCACAACCGAGTCAGGACTACCGACCTTCGCATTCTGCGCCGTCTCGTGCGCGATTACGAGACGCGCGGCGCCTCAATGGAGCGCACGCTTTCCATGTGGGCGAGCGTGCGGCGGGGCGAGAGCCGCTGGATATTCCCCTATCAGGAGCAGGCGGACGTCATTTTAAATACAACTCTGCACTACGAGCCCTGCATAATGAAAAAGCATGTGTATCCCCTGCTTTTGACCGTGCCGCCCGAGAGCGAGTATTACTGCATGGCGCGTTCCATAGTCAAATACCTCAACTACTTTTTAGAGGCCGACTGCGAGGACGAGATACCGCCCACATCCGTTTTGAGGGAGTTCATCGGCGGGAATACTTTTTACAGGTGATTATATGAAGCTTATATCATGGAACGTAAACGGTCTGCGGGCCTGCATGGGCAAGGGCTTTGCGGAGTTTTTTGCCGCAGAGGATGCGGATATTTTTGCCTTGCAGGAGACCAAGCTCCAGGCGGGGCAGATAGACTTTGCGCCCGAGGGGTATTTCTCCTTCTGGAATTATGCCGATAAGAAGGGCTATTCCGGCACGGCGGTCTTCACCAAGAGGGAGCCTGCCGCCGTTATATACGGCATGGGCGGCGAGGACGAATTTGAGCATGAGGGCAGAGTGATCACGCTCGACATGGGCGAATTCTGTTTCGTCACGGTCTACACGCCCAACGCGCAGCGCGAGCTCACGAGGCTGGAATATAGATGCCGCTGGGAGGACGCCTTCCGCGCTTACCTCAAAAAGCTCGATGCGGACAAGCCCGTTATAGTCTGCGGCGATATGAACGTAGCTCATGAGGAGATAGACCTTAAAAACCCCAAGTCCAACCGCGGCAACGCCGGCTTTACCGACGAGGAGCGCGGCAGGATGACCGAGCTTTTAAGCTCCGGCTTTGCCGATACCTTCCGCTTTAAGTACCCCGATACGGCGGCTTACACCTGGTGGAGCTATATGTTCCACGCAAGGGAGAAGGACGTCGGCTGGCGCATTGATTACTTCTTGACGAGCGAGAGGTTTAAGGAGAATATCAAGGACGCGCTCATCTACAAGGAAGTTATGGGCAGCGACCATTGTCCCGTTGGGCTGATAATATAAATCAGGGGAACTTATCGGCGGATATATCGCAGCGGGCTTAGCCCGATATATCGCTGCCACCTCCCCTGCTGACCTTTGGTCAACTATAACACAACGAGAGGCCGATCGCTTGCGTCCAACTTGGCTTGACAAGGGGGACGGTTACTTCTGTCAAGCGGAAAAGGCAGTTTAGTGAATGCAACTCTAAATTGACAGAGGAACCGTCACCTTGTCAACGATACAAAACTCGTTTCCCTTCCCGCCGACATGACAAGGGGACGGTTCCGTTGTCAGGAAAAAGGTTTTACTCTTTTAGACTCACTTACACTGCTGACAACAGTAACCGTCCCCGTTGTCAGGTCGGCTGTTCCGTTGTCAGGTAAATGCCGTCGTTCACTTAAAGATAAAGCTGTCTGACAAGAATAACCGTTCCACAGTCACATCGGCTGCTTGCGCAAGGCTCGGCTTGACAACGGGGGTTCGGAGCCGGTTGCCTGCTATCAACTCGGCTTGACAACGGGGACGGTTCTTTTGTCAGGTTTTTGAAAACAAGCCGGTTTGACAACGGGGACGGTTACTTCTGTCAAGCTGCAAAGACTGTTTGGTGAACACAACTCTAAATTGACAGAGGAACCGTCACCTTGTCAACGAAGAAAAGCTTGAATTGCTCTTTGCCATCTCCTTGTCAACGAAACCAAGCTAATTTCCATTTTCCCGCCGACATGACAAGGGGACGGTTCCGTTGTCAGGTACATTGTTCGTTGCCTTATCATACTTATGCTGCTGACAACAGTAACCGTCCCCGTTGTCAGGTCGGCTGCTTCGTTGTCAGGAAAAATGTTTGACTCTTTTATACCTGCTTTCGCTGCTGACAACAGTAACCGTCCCCGTTGTCAGGTCGTCGGCTCCTTTGCCCCGTTTTAACGCTCCGCGTCACTCTTAGGGGAAGGTCGTTGGCTTGCGTTCCACCCGTTAATAATTACGCATTACGCATTACGCATTACGCATTTCCAATTCCGCATTCCGCATTAATAATTCCTCAGAATTTTCCCTCTGCTTTGCTCAGAAAAAATTTTTTAAAAAAATTTTTAAAACAGGGGTTGACATCTGTTATCTATTGTGTTATCCTATCATCAAGATAACACGTGTTATATTTATTCGAGTGAGGTGACCTTAATGGATAGGATAATGCTTTCCGACGGCGAATGGAAGCTCATGAACCTTTTGTGGGACAGCAGCCCGCGCACGATAGCCGAGATGGTCAAGGAGCTTAAAAGCACCACCGGCTGGTCGAAGGCTACCGTAAACATAATGCTCAACCGTCTTGCCGACAAGCAGGCGGTAAGAATAGACGCCGGCGGCAGGTCGAAGCTGTTTTACCCCATTATCGAGCGCGAGGACGCCGTTATGGACGAGGCGAGGGCTACCCTCGGCAAGATAAGGACGGGCGGCATAGGGTTATTGGTAAGCACAATGGCGAAGGAGTCCAAGCTCACCGACGATGACATCGAAGAGCTTTACCGTATTTTGAAGGAGGCGAAGAAGCAATGACCGAGCCTGTTTGGGTTATCTCCTCCTGCGTGCTTATCGCGGCGGTGATAGCCGTGCGCGCGATATTCGGCAAAAAGCTGAGCGCGGGGCTGAGGTATGCGCTTTGGGGGCTCGTGCTGTTAAGGCTTTTGATCCCCGGCACGGTGTTTTCGAGCCCAATAAGCGTGGGCAGCGCCGTCGGCTCCTCGCAGACGGTGCGTGATATCGAAGCTGTGCGCGAGATATCTTACATTTCCCTTGGCGAGGACGGCGCCGTTATAGGCGAGCTCAAACGCCCCACTGTCTTTATCCCTTCTGCGGCAAGCGCTTCCGTGAACGATGCTTCCGAGGCCGACGCTTTGCAGGTCGGGTCTTCTCAGGCAGGCAATACCGCTCCCTCGACCACTGTGGTTTTGAGCGAGGCTACGCCGGAGCGCTTCGAGCGTATGCAAAAAACGCTTGAACTGCGCGATATCGCAAACATAATCTGGTACACGGGCATGGCGCTCGCGGCTGTTTACTTCATCGCCGCAAATCTGCGCTTTTACTTGAAGCTTCGGGCAAGGCGGCAGAAGCTCGACATTGACGCGGGCTGTCACGTGTACAGCGTGGAGGGGCTCAATTCCTCCTGTCTGTTTTTGAACACTATCTACATTTCCAAGGAAAACGCCGAGGATGAGCAGAAGCTTGCCTGCGTGCTTGCGCATGAGAAGGCGCACCGCCGTCACGGCGACGGGCTCTTTGCCCTGCTGCGCTCCTGCGCCTTGGTGCTGCACTGGTACAATCCGCTCGTTTGGGCAGCCGCCTTCCTTTCAAGGCGGGACAGCGAGCTCTTTGCCGACGCCGGCGCTATAAAGACCCTCGGCGAGGATGAGCGAGAGGACTACGGCAGGACGCTTATCGAGCTTTCCTCCCGTCAGTCGGTCTACGCTCCCATCGCCTGCGCCGCAACCATGATGACGAGCGGCAAGCGCGAGCTCAAAAGCCGCATAATCCATATTGCGCAGCATCACCGCATGGGCGTTGCAGTCGCCGCGGTCGTAATGTCGATCGCCCTCGTTGCTGTGGGCTTCACCTTCCTCGGCGGACAGAGCAGCGCCGAAGGCTTAAAGCAAGCCTATTCCCCCGAGCAGACGCAGGCTCCCTCGGCGGCTGCGGAAGCTCCCGCTGAGGCGGGCAATTATCCCGCAGTGGCGACGGACCATCCCGCAGGGGCGACGAACCATCCCGCAGAGTTCCCCTTGCTGCCTATCAAGAACCCCAATGCTTCCGTATCCTCTCCGACGCTTACAGAGCTTACCTGGCAGCTCGATATCGACGGCGACGGCAGTGCGGACTTCATCACGCTTGATATAGAAGAATTTGACAGGGAAGGCAGAGTGCAGCCGATGCTGCGGCTTGCAGACGGCACTGAGCTCGCACTGCCCCTGATATCCACCTCCCATGCGGGCTGGGGGACCTACGGCATTACGGAGCTTGGCGGGCGCGAGTACGTGCTTTATTATCAGCCCACCTGGTACAACGGCGCATGCGAGGATGCTTACAGCCTTTACTCCGTCGCAAACGGCAGGCTCAAAGCCTTCCGCAGCGGCGGCGTCGAGTTTGAGGTCTCCGCAGTGCGTCCTCTGCCCGCCGTTGACGTGGACGAGGTGCTTGCCTACGTTGACGAGGTAAACGGCATTTGGCAGCACAGCCGCCTTATATTCTCGACCGATACGGGCATAGCTTTAAAGCAGCTCTGCACCGTGACCTCCAGCGGCTTGACAAGAGCCTCGACAGACGAAGGCTATGAAAGCATGCTCTTCACAGTGCCCGAAGGCACGGAGAGGTATATATGCTACGAGCAGCTCGGGCGTATGGACCTGGAATTCGGCTTCGATAAGCTCGATCAGGAGCTTACTCCTGCCGAAAAGCTCAGCCGAGCCAACGAGATAATGACCGGCACTGCCGAAACGAGCTCTCCCGAGACCGGCGAGGACCAATACGCCTTCTGGCCCACGGGCATTGAGCGCGAGACCGACGCGGGCATGCTCTATCTCAATCTTACCGAGCTTGACGAGCAGGGCGAGACAACACCCTTTATAGAGCTTCGCGACGGCACGAGGCTGACGCTGCCCTACTCCATATCCACAAGCCACGCGGGCATGGGCACCTACGCCACGGTTAATCTCAAGGGCAAGTCTTACCTGCTCTATTACCGCGGCGCATGGTATGGCGGGATGACCGGCGATACCTACTGCCTGATGTACGTTGAAAAGGGGCAGCTCAAAGTATTTGCCGAGAACAGCATCGAGTATAATCTCTTCTCGGTTCATCCCTTGCAGCTCCTGGATAAGGAGAAGCTTCTTGCCTTCGTCGACGAGCTTAACGAGATATGGGACAACACGACGTTCATCAATTTCAGTACCGATTACGATATCACCCTGCGGCAGCTCTACGATCCGATGACGGGAAAGCCGCTTACCTTTACCGACATGAAGCCCTACGTGCACAGCATATTCGCGCAGCAGTACGGCAAGGACGCCTTCACTGTGCCCGATCTTTACGGTTGGTATCGCTGCCATGAGGAGCTGCAAAGGTTCGACAGGGCGTTTAACTACGATAAGACCCCCGCCTCCGCCGCCGAGAGGATAGACTACGCCAACGCGGTAATGGCGGAAAACAACGCGAGATACCTCGCAATGAACGCCGTGGGCGTTGAAGACTTCAACAAGACGTCCGTTATATCTTCCTCCTGCGATAACGGCGTTTGGAGCTTCATCATCAAGGTGACCGATTGCCCCGTCGAGGACGGCACGGCGGATATGACCGTCACAGTCGTGAACGGCGTCGTAACGGACGTCAGCAGAGGGTAAAAGCAAAAAGCAGTTGCATGATAATGCCAGAAAATCCCCGCGCCAGCGGGGATTTTCTGCATCGATCATTAATTATCGATCATTCGGCTTTCAGTTTTCAGTCTTCAATTCTCCAAAATATCGGGTATCCCGTCGCCGTCCATATCCACTATGCCGCCGTGTCCCGGACCCATATCACCCATCATTTCGTTATAGCGGACTCTGTATGCTATCTTTGCCTTTTCTACCTGCTTGTGGAGGAGCTCCTTCACCTCGCGCGGCTGCTTTATATTGCGCATGGCGAGTATGGGCATGGACTTATCGGACGATTCGACAGTGACGGTGCCGACGCCCGTGAGCCTTTGCCAGAAGGATATGGTGACGCTTATATCGCGCACGCGGTAGAGCAGTATCTCGTCGACAGTGGTGGAGAGGAAGCCGGTCTCAAAGAAGAGCCTGTCCTCGCCGAGGCGGTATCTTATAAAGGTGAGCGGCATGCCGAGGATACGCTTCCTGTCCTTCCAGAGGTATTCTATCTTGTTCTTTTCAAGCTTAGACATAGTATGCTCCTTACTCACCGAGGACTATTTCGAGGCGGACGGGCTGATGATCGGAATACTTGAAGCCCTGATCCACTACCTCGAGCGAATTTACCGTGATGTTGTTGGAAATGAGGAAGCCGTCGATGATGTAATACTGGGGATTTTCGTTGCCGCGATAGGGCTTGTCGAGCAGGCGGCAGGTGGGGGTATCGCCCTCGCCGTAGAATATTCCGAAGCCCTCGGGGATGTTTTCGTCGAGCGTGCCGGGCATCCAGCAGCCCTCGGTCAGCGCCTCATAATAGTAAGCGCCGGGGAAGGTCTGGTTGAAATCGCCGCCCGCGATGACGTAATTGCCCTTTGCGTACTCCGCGCTCAAAAGCTCGTAGAGCATCTTGGTCTGCTCTATTTTGCCCTCGCCGTCGTCATAAGCCTCAAGGTGCAGGTTAATTAACACAAGCTCGCTGTCGCTTCCTGCAATCGGCAGGCGGTTGACTAACAGGCATCTTTTAAGGTTAA
>CALEPU010000123.1 GCA_937913075.1 uncultured Clostridia bacterium | reverse complement strand
GTATTGGAACCTAAATCCAACGCGTCTGCCAATTCCGCCACGCCCGCAAAAAATGGTGACCCGTCGGGGATTCGAACCCCGGACACCTTGATTAAAAGTCAAGTGCTCTACCGACTGAGCTAACGGGTCATGATGGCTGGGGTGGCAGGATTTGAACCTACGAATAACAGAGTCAAAGTCTGTTGTCTTAGCCGCTTGACGACACCCCAAGATGCGCGGTGCCGAAGCGGAGCCGGCCTGCTTAAAAAGAAAGCTCTTGCAAAAGCGCAAGAGCTTTTTAAAAATGGGGTGAGTGGTGGGATTTGAACCCACGACTTCCAGAGCCACAATCTGGCGCTCTATCCAGCTGAACTACACCCACCGTAAAGCTCGACGCGGACATCCGCAAAATGGCGCGCCTGCAGGGACTCGAACCCCGGACCCACGGCTTAGAAGGCCGTTGCTCTATCCACCTGAGCTACAGGCGCACGCCCGGCGCACCCTGCCGACGGAAAATTATTTTACCACTGTTTTGCGTCGTTGTCAATCGTTTTTTGGGTCAATAATATTATATTATCCTACGGTCCGCCGCGAGTTCCGTCCTTATCACGCGGTAAGCCGGGGCGTAAGCCGCAGTATAGCGCGGACTGTGATGCACCGGCGGGCAGCCTGCGGAGGTATAATAATCAAAAAACCTGTCGAGCCTTTCGGGATCGAAGCCGAAGCTCTCATCCCTAAGCAGCCGGAGCGAGTCTACGAATTTTGATGTATCCCCCTTGAACGAGGAGGTCTTATAGAACCAATCGAACACCTCGCTCACAGTAACTCCGTTTGCCTCGAGCGCTCTGAGATCGACCCTTGAAAAACCGTTGCCGATATCCTCGATCAAGGGCAGGCGCTGCTGGCGAAGCGCGGCATACTCCTCACGCAGGCGCAGAAATGCCGAGTACGGCTGAGAGATCGCGTGCTCGCAACCGAGCTCATGCTGATACATGAGCTTTGCGGCGTCTAAAATATCGAGCAGCGGGTACTTGACTATATGGCTTTGCAGTATCCCGCGCAGCTCGGTAAAATCATAGTCTGCCAACTCGGCTTCGCCTCCTCTCACGAGATTTTCACATAATGATTATATAATATGCTAAGCCATTTGTCACTATATATATTTTACTCTGCGGGCATTTTTATTCGGGCGCGCACCGCAAGTTTTACTTGCAATATGTGCTCGGGATTTTTATAATAACCATAAGGCAGAAATCGGGGGTAAAGATCATGACTGATGCTTTCACGCGGCTGACGGAGGGGACCGAGCAGCTTTGGTCGAACGACGCCGCTGCCAGCGCCGCAGATGCGCTTACGAGAGTAAAATACGGCATGGCTGATATTGAGGAGGCAGAGGCGAGGCTTATTAGGTTCGCGCCTCTTATCGCCGCTTTATTCGGCGAGACACGTGAGGCGGGCGGAGTTATCGAGTCCCCGCTGACCGAGATACCCGCGATGAAGGAAGCCCTCGGCGCTCGCGGCAGACTTTTTATCAAGCGCGACAGCGAGCTTGCAATCGCGGGCAGCGTCAAAGCGCGCGGCGGCATTTACGAGGTATTGAAGCACACTGAGGATATTATGCTTTCGACGGGCAATGCCGAGCTGCTTTCCTTTGAGGGCTGTGATATGGAAGATCACATCCAAAGGATACGCTCGGTGCTCTCTCGATATAAAATACAGGTCGGCTCCACGGGCAATCTGGGGCTGAGCATAGGAATAATGAGCGCTGCGCTGGGGTTCAAAGCAATAGTGCACATGTCGAGCGACGCGAAGGAATGGAAGAAGGAGCTGCTCAGAAAGAAAGGCGTTGAGGTCATCGAGTACGAGGGCGATTACTCCGCCGCCGTCGCAAAGGGGCGCGAGCTTTCCTCTGCCGACCCAATGAGCTATTTCGTGGACGACGAAAACTCCGTCGATCTTTTCATGGGTTACGCGGTCGCGGCGCTGAGATTAAAGCGGCAGCTTGCGGAGCAGGGCATAGAGGTCGACGCCTCACACAAGCTCAATGTTTACCTGCCCTGCGGCGTCGGCGGCGCGCCGGGCGGTATCTGTTTCGGGCTCAAATGCGTTTTCGGCGATAACGCAAGGTGTTATTTTGCGGAGCCTACGCAGGCGCCCTGTATGCTTGCGGCGTTTATCACTGGCGAGCCGAAAGCTGTGACAGAGCTTGGGCTTTTGGGCAAAACGGAGGCGGACGGGCTTGCGGTGGGCAAGGGCTCCGCACTCGTTTACGAAGCAGTCCGCGAGCTTGTGGACGGCGAGTTCACCGTGGAGGATAAAAGGCTAAATCACTATCAGCGGCTTCTGTTCGAAAGGGAGGGACTGTTTATAGAGCCCTCCTCCGCGATAGCCTTCGACGCCTCTCGTTATTTTGCGTGCGGCGGGATAGATGACGGCGAGGGAACGCTGCATATCGCATGGGCGACGGGCGGAAGGCTCGTTCCTGCCGCGGAACGCGCCAAGCAGTTAGGCTTTGCGGACGTTGTGGCGGCGCTTATTTGGCGCGAGGGCAGGTTTTTGATCTGCCGCAGACCGCCTCACAAGGCAAGGGGCGGGCTGTGGGAATTTGCGGGCGGTAAGATAGAGCCCGACGAGACGGCGGAGCAAGCGCTCATACGGGAGTGCCGCGAGGAGCTCGGCGTTACCGTGGAGCCCATCTGCGTTCACACGGTACTGACACATGAATACCCCGACCTAACAGTCAGGCTGACGCTTTTCAACGCGGCGGTAGCTTCGGGTGAGCTCACGCCTTTGGAGCATACCGAGCTAAAATTCATCGCTCCTCGGGAAATTAAAGGATATGAGTTCTGCCCTGCCGACGAAGAGATACTGCGTCTGATAGAAGCCGACGCAAACAAGGCTCGGCTTGCGGAAAAGGTATCGGAGATCGACGTAAGGCTTTTCTCCCTCGGAGACGAAAAATACCGCGAGTTTCAAATAAGGCTCGTACCCAATATCGAGGCAAGCCGGATAATCGGCGTTCGCCTGCCGGAGCTGCGGCTAATTGCGCGGGAGCTTAAAAATACTGAAACGGCGGCGGATTTTATGCGCTGCCTGCCACATTATTATCAGGAGGAGAACCTGCTTCACGCGCTGCTTTTGAACGAGGAGCGCGATATCGGCGCACTAATTAAAAAGCTTGACGAGTTCCTTCCCCATGTGGATAACTGGGCGGTCTGCGATACGCTGCGCCCCAAGGTCTTCAAGAAGCACCGCGGGGAGCTTTGGACTTACATTCGCGGCTGTGTGAGCAAGGAGGCTGTTTACACCGTGCGCTTTGGGCTTGAAATGCTGATGACGCATTTCCTCGACGAAGCCTTCATCCCCGAGGTGCTGAACCTCGCGGCGGACACTGCCGATAGGGACGCCGGGCGCGATTATTATATCGACATGATGGCGGCATGGTTTTTTGCGACCGCGCTTGCAAAGCGGTATTCCGAGACCCTGCCCTTTACCGCGCGGCTGCCGCAGCCCGTGCGCGGCATGGCGGTGCGTAAGGCTTGCGAGAGCTGCCGCCTGACGGAGGAGCAGAAGGCGGAGATAAAAGATAAAGCAAAATGCTGAGAAAAGGATAAACTGAGAGCCGCCCTTCGGCGGCTCTTTCGTTATCGGTATCACCTGTCGTTCGTTATTTCAACGGTCATTATCTGCACGGGCGAGAGCAGGTATCTTTCGCCGCCGGCAACAACAGCGCCGTCGATATTATAGCCCCAGCCCCAGAGGGTGCCGTCGGTCTTGACGGCAAACGCGCGGGCATAGCAGGAGGTGGAGTCGGTGCCGTCGTCATAGTTTGTGAAGACCCAGCCGTTGAACTGGCCCACGGTCACGACGTCATCCATTATTTTGACGAACTCATATATCGTTACATTGTCGCCAGTGCCGAGCCTTGCATCGTCATCGGATATGCCGAGTCCCCAGCCGTACTCCTCCCAAGGGCTGCCCTTGAAGCCGTTATAGCCTGAGGCCCAGAGCGACCCGTCGGTCTTTATTATATAGGTGGAGAAGCCATCGCTGTATACTCTTGCGACATCCTCTGCAACGCAGACGGGCTGCGCGGTGCTCGTATCACGGCTCACGCCCAGCTCGCCGTACCAGTTGGGACCCCATGCCCAGAGGGTGTTGTCGGTCTTTATGGCGAAGTTATACTCGTAGCCGAGGTCCTCATCCATATAGTAGGCGGCGTCGAAATACATAACGTCTTCGAGCAGCATGCGGGGCGCCACGCTCTCGTCCTCCTCATAGCCGCCGACAAGATTGCCAATGCCCCAGAGCGTATTATCCTTGCAGATGACGAATACGCTGCCGTATGCGCTGTACCACTTTGCGACGCCCTCCAGCACGGGCTCGGCTGCAAGATAGTCTCCCGTCTCATAGTCATAAACCACTTTGTAAAGCGTATCGTCATCTATAAAAGCGATGCCGAAGCACTCGCCGCAGATCTCCTTTACATTCTCGGCAATGAGCTTCTTCTCCCAATCCGCAGCCTCGGGCAGCTTATCAACGAAAACCTGCGTTCCCGTGCAGTCGAGCAGGTAAAGCTCGTTTTCTTCTGTCACAACGTAAGCATGGTATGCCCCGGGCGACTGGTAACTGCGTACTCCTTCCATAAGCTTTTCTGCGTGGACGCCCCCAATGTCGCCGCCGGCGCATATAGAGTAAAACCCGCCTTCTTTGTCAAGAGCATAGTAATGATCGTACTCGGCAACGTTTTCCAGTATCTTCTTTGGCGTCTTGAAGCCGTAGTCATCCATACCGGCACCGAACCGGTTCTTCGTAACGCCCCAGGCATAGAGGCTGCCGTCCCCGCAAAGCGCAAGCACCGCGCCGTTCACCGCATTTATCGAGACGACTCCTTCCATTATGAGCACCTGCTC
>CALEPU010000122.1 GCA_937913075.1 uncultured Clostridia bacterium | reverse complement strand
TGTTGCAAGGCTCATTTCGCCTGCTGTTTTAAGTCTTTCTATTGCTGTTTTTTCTTTATCCATATTTTTGTCCTTTCAATAAAAAAGAGCCGAATTTTCTAACTCGGCTCCGTAAAATTATTATTCTGTTTTTATCCTTAAAATTTACTCATTGTGTTTACTGAAATATTCGATACCCGACAGTACAAAATAAGGACACGGCAACGCGACGCCATTTCCCCACATAGTATACTCGGCACTTTCGGAATACGGGTCTTTCAGCCATTTTCGTATCTGATTGTCTGTTTTTGGCTTTACATTTTTACCGAGAGCATTATTTCTTTCGATAAACCTTTCACGCCACTCGGTTATATCCTTATATGTCGGCTCGTCTATACCTATATCCGAACACCACCACGACGGAAACCCCTGTAATTTTGCACATTCCTGTGGTGTTAAGCGCCTTACGATATATTCATTGTCCTTATTTACTCTCGTAAATGAAACTTCTTTTTTGAGATTTTCAAGAATTTCAGGGATATAAAGGCTGTCAATATCATGCTGTTCAAGGTATTTTTTGATCAGACGATATTGGAGCCAATTCTGGCAGGGCTGACCCGTTTCGCCGTAAGTGACGAGTTCATAAGGATAAAGCGCGATCTCGAAATCGAGGTTGTTGTCGATCATTACCTGGAATGCTTTACCCTCAATACAGTTGCCCTTGTACTCGTCGATGGGCTTGCCGTAAATGCGTCCCTCGGGGCGGTAGCGGTAGGCATAGATCCTGCCCCTCGTTTTAAGCTCCTCCAAAAACTCGGGAGCAAGCTTCTCGTGGAGCTCCTCGGGAACATAGCGCAGAGCGTTGCGCAGGGCAAGCTGAGTCTGCGCCTTTGTTAGGCGGAAGCCCCTGTCGGGAGCACGGCGCTTTGTATCGTCAAACTTGGGATACTCCGGCAGCACGGCGTCGAGCTTTATGGTCATAGCCTCGCCGATGACGCCGTTTTCAAAACACTTTTCCATAGCGTTACCTTTCCTTCCTGTGGTTTTAAAAGATAAGAACGGCGCAGGCGGAAATTCCGCCCGTGCCGTCAATTTTTATTTTAATGCGCCGCAAACCTTCTCTGCGACAGGTACGATACGGTGGCTCTTTATAAGCTCATCGGCGGCTTTGAGATTGGGATACATGACAACGTCGGTATCCACAGGCGGGATCTTGGTGCGGATAAGCTCGTAAACAGCCTTCGTCGCAGGAGCCATCTCCCCCCTGCCTTCCTCGCTGCGGAGCCAAAGTGCCTGTGCTGCTGCTACAAGCTCTATACCGATGACCTTCTGGGCGTTATCGACTATCATCCTGCACTTTCTCGCTGCGGTGGTACCCATGCTGACGTGATCCTCCTGATTTGCGGAAGAGGGTATTGAGTCAACACTGGCGGGATGAGCGTAGACCTTGTTTTCAGAAACCATGGAAGCCGCGGAATACTGGGCTATCATAAAGCCGGAGTTAACTCCGCCATGCTTTGTGAGGAATGCGGGAAGCCCGTACGAAAGCGCGGGGTTGACAAGGCGCTCGGTCCTGCGCTCGGAAACGTTCGCAAGCTCCGAAACTGCGATGCCGAGGAAATCGAATGCCAGCGCCATTGGCTGCCCGTGGAAGTTGCCGCCGGAGATGACCTCGTCCTCGTCGGGGAAGATTATGGGATTATCGGTGACGGCGTTGATCTCTCTCTCAACTGCTGCCGCGACATAATTAATTGCGTCGCGGCTTGCGCCATGAATCTGCGGGACGCACCTTATAACGTAAGCGTCCTGAACTTTATCGGGTTGAGTCCTTAAAGCAAGCTCGCTGCCTTCGAGCAGTGAAAGCAAGTTCTCGGCGCAGTCCTTCTGCCCCTGATGTCCTCTTACGTCGTGGACCTTATGATCGAAGGCGGCCTTGATGCCTAGCTGAGCTTCCGCGGTCATAGCGGCAGCAACATCAGCAGTCTTCATAAGATCGAGCGCGTCAATGGTGCAGAGCGAACCGACAGCAGTCATTATCTGAGTGCCGTTGATAAGCGCAAGCCCCTCTTTGGCGGCAAGCTCTACGGTTGGTATACCTGCAAGCTTCATCGCATCACGACCGGGCATACGCACACCGTGGAACTCCGCCTCGCCCTCGCCGAGCATAACGAGAACCATATGGGAAAGAGGCGCCAGATCGCCGGATGCGCCAAGCGAGCCCTTTTCGGGGATGATGGGATGAACGCCGGCATTGAGCATAGCAAGCAGGGTTTTTAAAGTCGAGAGCCTTATACCGCTGTTGCCTCTTGAAAGCGCATTGCAGCGCAGGAGCATGGCAGCGCGTACAGCCTCCGTGGGCAGTGGCTCGCCCATACCGCAGGAATGGGAAATTATGAGGTTCCTTTGGAGAGCAGCGGTCTCATCGGCGGAGATATTGATATTGGAAAACTTGCCGAAGCCGGTGGTCAATCCATAGATAACAGCGCCTTCGCTGAGCTTCTTTTCAACGTAATCACGCGCTTTTTGTACTGCCGCCTCCGCCTCGGGAGCCATAACGACCTGCTCACCGCCGCGTGCAACTGCCGCGATATCGGTCAAAGTGAGCGACTTACCGTCAATAACGATTGCCATGTGGTTTTTTCCTTCCTTCCGTAACCGAGTTTTATATGCAGATACTCATAGTTATCCAACTATGTATTATAATGTAAAAGCAAGTCATCGTCAATCGGAATTTTGCGATATGCATAGCAGGGTAAGTTGTATAATTAAGTGTCCAAGAAGAAAAAAGAATAGCTCCATAGCGAAA
>CALEPU010000121.1 GCA_937913075.1 uncultured Clostridia bacterium | reverse complement strand
AATTTTAACGGGTCGAGAGCAAGATAGACGATAGACTTGGGGGTTCGTAGCCGGCTTGTTTTCAAAAACCTGACAAAAGAACCGTCCCCTTGTCAGGTTTTCGGTCAAAACCTTTCTGCGCTGTTTAAAAAATACCTGTTTACCTGTGCAAATAATTGTGGTAAAATCTTACTTATAAAGACAGCAGAGGTGCCGTTATGGTCAAGCAAAGGATTTTAATAGCCGATGACGATAAGGTCGTGCATGAGTCGCTGGGCATTTATTTGCGCAACGAGGGGTTTGATATCATCAATGCCTATGACGGAGAGCAGGCTTTGCAGCTTGCCGAGAGCAATGATATCGCCCTTTGCGTCCTCGATATAATGATGCCGAAGCTCTCCGGTCTCGAGGTCTGCCGTGAGCTTAGGA
This sequence comes from uncultured Clostridia bacterium, assembly GCA_937913075.1. Classification (GTDB taxonomy): domain Bacteria; phylum Bacillota; class Clostridia; order Christensenellales; family CAG-138; genus UBA3857. Next base: position 3,498 of record CALEPU010000121.1, on the reverse strand, counting down.
AGAATACCGATATTTCCATAATAATGCTCACCGCCAAGGGTGAGGAGATAGACAAGGTATTGGGGCTTGAGCTCGGCGCAGACGATTACATAGTAAAGCCGTTCAGCCCGAGGGAGGTCATAGCGAGGATAAGGGCCGTGCTTCGCCGCACTGCGGAAACCTCCTCGGAGAACGTGACCTCTCAGGTTTATCTTGACAGAATGATGGTCGATATCGGCAGATACATTATGACTATCGACGGCAAGCCCGTGGTCTGCACCCCCAAGGAGATAGAGCTCATGTTCGTGCTCGTGTCGAACCCGGGCGTGGTATTTACAAGAGCGCAGCTTTTGACGAAGATATGGGGCTTTAATTTCGTCGGGGAGACCCGTACCGTCGATACTCACATCAAAAGGATAAGAGCCAAGCTTGAGGAGTACGGGCTCAACTGGAGCATCAAGACCATTTACGGCGTAGGCTATAAGCTTGAGCAGATCATCTGAAAAATCCAATAAGCAGGGCGTTTTCAAGGTCCTCGGTCAAAGCGTGCTTTTCCGTCGGATGGTGCTTATGTGGAGCGTCCTTTCGACGGTTTTGCTTGCTGCGATAGCGACAGCTCTCGTAATACTCTTCAACCGCATCTATCTTTCCACTGAGAGCTCGCTGCTCGGCAATAAGGCAAGCCTGATCGCCGACGTCCGCGAGCTTTGCCTTGACGGTCGGCTTTCTGAAGAGGAGTCGCTTGCCATGCTTCGGCGCATAAGCCGTGAGGATGGCTTCGACGTTTATATCTTCGGCTCCGATTTGAGCGTCAGCCGCCTTGACGGGAGCAGCCTATATCCACTCGAGGATGCGGAAGGTGCAGGCTCGGCGCTTTTGCCCTACGCTCAAACGCTTTTTGAGACCGGCAGTCTCGAGCCCGTATCTTTAAAGCTAAACGGCAGCCTCGTCTTGCTCGTCGGCGCCAAGGCAGAGCTTGAAGGAGCCGCTGCCGAGGCCGTGCTCTGCGTGCGCGACGTCTCCTCGCTTGATAGGCGGCAGCTCATACTCTCCGCCATATTCCTCATAGGCATCGTTTCGATAGTATTTCTCGGACTTGTTTTTATAATCAGGCTGACCAAAAACTACGTCATGCCCTATTCCGAGATAACGGAGGCCGCGATAGAGATGTCCCACGGCAACCTTGAAGCAAGGGTGCAGCGCGAGGATGAAAAGGGCGAGATAGGTCTTTTGGCCCGCTCCTTCAACAGGCTCCGCGCCTCGCTTTCGCAGAACTTCATACAGCTTGAAAGCGAGCGCTCAAGGCTTGTTCAGATAGTTAATTCGAGCTCCAACGGCATCGCCGTTACGGACGCCTCGGGCGAGCTTATACAGTATAACCCCGCACTTTTAGAGCTTTTCTCGCAGCTCCGTCTCGACAGCAGGACGGAGATCAACGACGACCGCCGCCTAATGGTGATACCCGACGGCGAGGTCTGGGCTCATTTTGACGAGGTAAACTCTACGGGAGTGGGGCAGAGGGTGGTCTATCCCGTCGATAAGGAGCGCGTGCTCTGGATAAACATAACTCCCGTCGTCTCCGCCGAGGGCGACCAGGTAGGCGCAGTAGGCAATTTTCAGGATATGACCGAGCTTGAAAGGCTTGAACGCACAAGACGCGAGTACGTCGCAAACGTCAGCCATGAGCTCCGCCGTCCGTTAACGGCGCTGCAAGGCCTGCTCGAGCCTATAAGGGACGGGCTCGTTAAGGATGATGCGGATAAGCAGAGGTATTACGATATCATGCTGCACGAGATAGAAAGGCTCTCGCGCCTTATTTCGGATATGATGCAGCTTTCAAGGCTGCAATCGGATGACATCAAGATGAACATCGAGCCGCTCGATATCTCGGACTTAGTGCTCGATATCGCCGACAGCTACCGTATCGACGTTGAGGGCAGAGGCACAAGGCTTTTGACCGAAGCTCCCTCGGGGATGATCGCCGCCGCCGACGCCGACAGGGTCGAGCAGGTGCTCGTCATACTTATCGACAACGCTTTAAAATTCACCCCTGCCAACGGCAGGATAAAGCTTGCGGTCTATCGCGGCGGCAAGGACGGTATCCTTATAGACGTTGAGGACAACGGCTGCGGCATTTCGCAGGAGGATCTGCCGCATATCTTCGAAAGGTTCTATAAAGCCGATAAATCCCATGCCTCAGAGGGCACCGGACTTGGGCTTTCCATTGCGTACAACATACTGCAAAAGATGGACGGCAGTATTACTTGCAGGAGCAAGCTCGGCGAGGGCACCGTTATGACCGTGCGCCTGCCGGAGTACAAGGCGGAACGGAATGAGCAAAACGCCGAGCCGGCCTTGAAGGAGTTGTGATATGGCGAGCTGTTTTAACTGCCCCCTTATGTGCGGCGCAGATCGCAGCAAGGGCGAGACCGGAGCCTGCGGCGTAGGCGGAGCGAGCTTTGCTGCGCGCGCGGCAAGACATTTTTTTGAGGAACCGCCTATCTCGGGTACGCTTGGCAGCGGCGCGATATTCTTCACAGGCTGCAATATGCGCTGCGTTTTCTGTCAGAATATCGAGATCAGCACCAAGGGCGGCGAGGACCTATGCGCTCAGCCGCTCGATAAAACAAGGCTTGCCGAGGTAATGCTGCGCTTGCAGGAGCTCGGCTCGCATAATATCAACCTCGTCACGCCGACTCCGCATTTGGAGCTTATTTTAGCGGCAATACCCGAGGCAAGGAGCCGCGGGCTTACCGTACCCATTGTTTACAACACCAACGGCTATGAGAGAGCAGAGAGTATAAAACGGCTCGAAGGACTTGTTGACATATACCTGCCCGACCTCAAATACGTCTCTCCGCGCCTTTCTTTAAAATACAGCGGCAGAGCCGATTATTTCGATTTTGCCGCGCCCGCGCTTGCCGAGATGCAGAGGCAGGCAGGTGTTATGACTGCGGACGAAAACGGCATTGCGGTCAAGGGGCTCATGGTTCGCCATCTCGTGCTGCCCGCCGCAGTGGATGAGACGCGGCGCGTGCTCGATTACATCCATGATAACTTCCCGCAGGAGACTTATATTTCGCTGATGAGCCAGTACACCCCGATACAGAACATGAAAAAGCCGCTCGACCGCAGGCTTAAAAAAGCGGAGTATGACCGTGCTGTCGACTATGCCATAAGCCTTGGCTTTACAAACGTGTTCATACAGGCGCTTTCCTCCGCGGAAAAGGATTTCACCCCGGATTTCAACGGCTTTTTCGAGTGATAAGCTTATACCACCTTTGCCGTCAGCACGGTCATATCGTCACTGCTGCCCGTTTCCTGCGCCATTTCCAATATTTCCCGGGCAGCTTCTTCAATATCCGCCGAGCTTGCCGTTATATCGACAATGCACTGCATGAGCCTGCTCCCGAGGGCGTCGGCGGCGCCGTCGGTCAGCATCACTATTATATCGCCTCTTTTGAGCGCTACACGGCGGACGGGCGATTCGGCTTCCTCGATTATCCCTATCGGCAGGTT
>CALEPU010000120.1 GCA_937913075.1 uncultured Clostridia bacterium | reverse complement strand
CTGATGCCGCCAGTCTCCCGCTTTGGCGGAGGCGGCAGAGCGGCTAAGAAGCAAGGCGTTATTGATAAACTGAAGGCTTTCTTCGAGCGATTCTTCGGCCTCGGCAATTCCGATTTCAAAAAGCCTGAATAAACAAAAAAAGACCACATCCAAGGATTTTACTCCAAAGATGTGGTCTTTTCCGTTGTAGTCCCGCTTGAAGACGACGCTTAAGGTACTGTTTTCATAGTATCCCTAATCTGCGTGCACCTTCCTGCGGGCGGCTTTGCTGCCGTTCGGATCAATCATCCGTTATCTCAAACACTGCCATAAGCCTTTTGAACGTCTCCTGCCCGTCGCGGCAGGTTTCAAGCAAAAAGCCCTTTTCGCGCTCCCATTCGGCGAGGCCGCGGTAATAGAAGACTTTTTTTCTTTCCTCAATTATAAACGGCGTTATGGAAAACCGCAGGCACTCCTTTAAGGCTATCAGTCTGCCCACCCGGCCGTTGCCGTCCTGAAAGGGGTGTATGCGCTCAAAGGCATAGTGGAAGGCGACGATATCCTCAAGGCTTGCGGGCGTGTTCGCCTCATAGTCTTTTAACAGAGCGCTCATTCGTGAGGCGACCTCGTTTGGCTTTGCCGTTTCGAGCCCGCCCACCGTGTTGGGGCGTTTTTTGTAATCGCCCACGGCAAACCAATCGAGCGCGGAATCCATAGTCCCCTGCTTCAAAACGCAGTGCAGCTCCTTGATAAGCGCCTCTGTCAGCGGCTCCTCGGCGCGGTCTATTAAAAGATCGACGGCGCGGAAATGATTGACGGTCTCTATAACGTCGTCGACGGGCAGACCGTCGCCCGCGTTCAGGGTCTTGGTCTCAAATATCATGCGCGTCTGTGCCTCGCTCAGCCGGCTGCCCTCGATATGGTTGGAGTTATAGGTCATGCGCACCTGCAGCTCGTGGTAAAGCCCGCCTGATATGCGGGCGTTCTTTTCATCGCGGAGCGTTTGGAGCAGCGGATTATCGGAGACCTCCCTATAAAGCTCACATGCCTCGCAGCCCAGATAAGCCGCCATTCGTGCAAGCACGTCGTTAGCAACGCGCTCGCCCCTGCCGAGCTTTGCAATAGTGCGCGAGGATATGCCGAGCTCCCCTGCAAGCGCGGTCTTTGTCAGCCCTTTTTCATTCAACTTTTGGGTTAATCCGGAATATGATATCATGCTTTTCACCTCCGAGCTTTACTTATTATACCCAAATTCGCCCAAAAAGTAAAGCACACGACGCCGGAAAGTAAAGGTAAGCCGCCCGCGGTAACGCAGACGGCAATTTGCTTGTATTGCTCCTAATTATCGTTCTTTTCCAATGCGGCGAGATATGCTCTTAATGCAATGTTGATGAACTGCGAAAGCGAGCGGTCGTCCGCCTCGGCCGCCGCTCTTGCTTTTTCCAACAGGTCGCCGTCAACTGTAATGCTTATCTTTTCCTTTAAAGGCTTCATATCGTCTTCCACTTCCACTTCCTTTTTAACTGCATTATAGCCTATTATCGGATTTAATATTGACAGGTAGGATAAAGTAGGATAAAATAAGACGAATTCAGCGCGGCAATAAAAGCTTTAGCCGATTGCATGCGCTTAAATAAAATAACGGGAGGAGAAGTATGAAAAAGGTTTTACTGATAATTGCGGTTATGATTACTGCGGCGCTGCTTGCCGCCTGTGCCTCGGGGGAGCCGAAGCAGAGCGAGCACACGCATGAGTTCGGCGCATGGGAAGCGGTAAAGGAGCCTACCTGCACAGAAGCAGGAGCAAAGGAGCGCATATGCTCCTGCGGCGAAAAGGAGCAGGAGGAGCTCCCCGCAGCCGGGCATAAGTTCGGCGAATGGGAGATCGCCGAGGAGGCGACAGTTGCGGCGGAGGGGCTGCAGGAGCGGACCTGCTCCGTCTGCGGCGAAAAGGAGCAGGAGGTCATACCGCAAAAGGAAGTCAAGCTCGAGACCGAAGATTTCAAGCTCAACGCCATATACATTGACGAATCCTTTGACGAGAACGGACAGAGCTTGCTGTATCTTTTCTACACTCTCGCTCCCAAGACCAAAAATCTGACGGCTTCGCAGTTGCTTGTAAATTTGAACGCAAACAACGCAAACGTGTACAAGCCGGTCACGGAGAAGGCGTATATTCCTTACTTTACGGCGTATTATTATAGCTCCTACAATGAAGACGTGTTTGTGGGATCTTCTCTCGACGTCTGCCAAACCTATAAGGTTGCCTCAGGCGATCTTTCGGAGGGAAAGGTGATCCGGCTGGAAAGCGACAGCGTGGACGTTGACGGCATAGAGTTCACGGTGAACGAGATGATCCGCAAGAGCAATATTGAGGAAATAGCAAAGGAACTCGACCCGGATGTATACGAGCGCAAGCACGCTCAATACGATGCGATGATGGCGGATGTTGACTCTGCGGTCGACAAGGCGGTAAAAAACGGTATCAACGGCTATTATTGGTACTTCTACGCATATCCCGCAAGCTATACGCTGGAATTCGATTCACCGAATAGCTTCACGATAAAATCAATGGGTCTGACGAACAGCGGAACGTATACCGTGCATGCAGGCTGTATTGTGCTGTATTATCCCAGCAACGGCGAGGAAATAGTAATACCATTTACCTGTAATGAGGATGGCAGTCCGGCGTTTGATTCCAACGGCAGCATAATGATGCCCACGCTTGCGGATCAGTTCGTGGTTTATGCGAATTACGACGGCAGGGATTGAACGATGATTCCACTTGACAAATTGAACTCGCTTGCCAAATCACCTCGGTCATGGTATATTGAGATCGAGGTGATTTTTATGCCGAAAAAATACCCCGCGGCGATAGCCGACGCGTTCACGTCAAGGCCGCTTTCCGGCAACCCGGCGTGAGTGGTCTTGCTTAAGAAGGATGAATTCCCCGATGAAAAAATCTGCATAAAGGCAGCCGCGGAATTGAAGCATTCCGAGACGGCTTTCGTGCGGGAGTTGGAAGAGGACGAATTCGAGATAAGGTACTAATACTACTGCAAGCATAACGACCTCCGTTCTATTAATTGTGAATAAGGTTGCTTTTTATACGCTTGGGGCATTCTGCATCCTGTGGAATATGCCAGGGGCTCCCCTCTGCATCCTGGGAGGCGCCTTCGATCAGACCTTCTCTGCACCACCGACTAATCGTAGTCTGAGAGTAACCCCATCTTTGGGAAGCCTCTTTTGTTCCCATCGTATCTGCCATATTGAACCTCCAAAAAAATATGCTATACATTATTGTAGTCACTATTACGACTATTGTCAATATGGCGAGCATAAAATATTATTGATTTATCATAAGCAAAGGAGGCAGCCGCATGATAA
>CALEPU010000119.1 GCA_937913075.1 uncultured Clostridia bacterium | reverse complement strand
GAACTCCTCGGTCGTGAGCCCCATTCTGCCCTCCTCGAACAGCGGCTGCATGAAGCTCCGATCGCCGAGGTTTGCGGAAATGTATATCCTGTTGCCGTATACCGTGACGTCTGCTATATCATAAGCCTTGCCGTTATCGCTGTATTTCAGATCGCCCGTCACGCAGCCCTCGGAGTCGATAAGGACTATGCGCTTATCTTCGGGACCGTTTTCGTTGATGTCCCGAACTACGCAGAGATATCCTTCACCGAAGCGGGTTATGCTTTCCGCTGTAAGCGGCTCGACGGGATTGTATACAGTCGATATGAGCTCGCCGTCCTTCGATATGAGGCTTACGATAAGGCGGGAATTAGACCTGACGGCATAGTCGATATAGTGCGTCACGGCCGTAACACTGCCGTCAGCGTCCTGCATCGCGCAGGAGGCATAGCCCTTTTCCAGCGGGCAGAGCCATACGAAGCCGCCCTCCTTTGTGAGCTTCATCACGGCAGGAGCGCTGCCCCTCGGCGTGCTTTTCGAGGAGTCGACAAAATCTATAACGTAGTCGTTGGGAAGCTCGCCCAATACCAGTATGCCGTCCTCAACGTCAAACGCGCGGTGAGGCTTCATCTTCTCAGTAGTAAAACGCCAGATAAGCTTTTGACCGACGTATTTCTCAACGTAGCCGTAATCGAAATGAGTGCTGTAAGTGCTGTCGGTCTCGGAATAGTCCTCCTTGTACCAAGCCTCGTAGCGGACGTATGAGCTCAAACTTTCGAGAAACTTATCCCATGCCGTCTTAACGTCCTCGGGAGAGGTCTCCTCCGCGTTAAAGCCCAAGCCCTCGAAGGGGTTCGTATGGCTGTTATTGGCAATGACCTCGCCTGTCTTTGCATATGTGAACGATCTTGTGGTTATATCGCGGTACACTTTTTTTATCTCACTCCTTGTCAGCCCATCGACGGGCAGGTCGAACTCCTCGAAAAAGGCGACGGCTGCGTTATATTCCCTTACCTCTGCCGCGGCTGCGGAAGCGCCTATGCCGAGGGCGACAAGCAGCGCCAAGCAGGCGGCAAGCATCGCGGCGGCTTTTATACCGATGCGCGGCAGGCGTATACGCCTCTCTCCAAAGCCAAGTCTCGCCGCCGTTTTTTGCTTAATGCTTTTAAGGGTCTCCGCCTCCGCCCTCACGTCCAAGCCCTCCAAAAGAGGAGAAAGCTCCTCTGCGTCAAGCTCCGAAATGATATCGGAAAACCTTTTATCCATCATAATTCACCTCCGAATTGCTCCCGCAGCTTTTTTATTGCGCGGTGCGTCCTTGTGTCGACGTTTGATACCGTCATGCCGAGCCTTTGGGCTATAAGCTTTGACGGCTGCGACAGGAAGAACTTTCTTACGATTATCTCCCGATCCGGCTCGCCGAGGGCGTTAACGGCGGCTACGAGCTTTGCCCTTACGCTTCTATCCTCGAAGTCGCCTTCTATTGAAAAGTCGTCGGGTATAAGCTCAGCCGCTTCATCAATGGGGATATTGCCCGCCTGCCTTGCGGCGCGGCGCAGACAGTCGGCGGCGTTGTGCTTTGCGATAACGCAGAGCCAAGCCTTTAAGCTGCCGCGGGAGGGCTCGTATTTTGCATGGTCGAGATAGAATTCGCTGAAGGTATCCGCAGCGCAGGCTTCGATATCTGTCTCGCAGCATCTGCCCGCGAGACTTCCGCGAATGACGGCGTACACGAGCCCACCGTACTCGTCAATAAGTGCGGATACGCCCCTTTCGGGGTCTTTATTCAACAGCCTCAGCAGCCTTTCATCCTTCATGTAATGCGTTCTCCCTATGTGTCACGGATCCGATCCTGTCAATAATGCGGAGCAGGGAGGGAAATCTTACATCTGCTTCACGGCAATATTATAGCATATGCCTGACGCAAGACAATGTTTTTCAAGCCCACTGTGGGAAATGATGCACTGCCAATGCGCGGACGATCGTATATTTTTACTTGACATAAACAGCTTTTCGGTGTATAGTATTAGTTGGGAAAGGTTAGGGCATTTTCGCTTGGGCTTATTCCGTCAACTTTGCTGTTAACGGCTCGGCCGTTAATACATAATCGGAGGGATACCTTGTTTTCCGTAGGCGATATTATCTGCTATCCTATGCACGGCGTCGGCGTTGTTGAAGCCATTGAGAGGCACACCGTTCTGGGTGAGAGCGGGGATTATTATTCTCTCCGCTTTGCCAACGGACGCATGACCGCGCTCGTGCCGGTCGCCACAGCCGAAAAGGTGGGGCTGCGCTCCCCCATCTCCGCCGAAAGGTGCGCCGACGTTATAGCCTATATGCAGAAGGAGGGCAAAAGAGGCAGCGACAACTGGAACCAGCGCTACCGTGAGAACCTTGACAAGATGCGCAGCGGCGATATTTTTGACGTTGCGGACGTTGTCAAGTGTCTGCGCCTTCGCGAGGCCGAGAAGGGGCTTTCCGCCGGCGAGCGAAAAATGCTCGTTATGGCAAGGGGCATAATCGTCACAGAGCTTGCCACCGTTATGGAAAAGGAACAGGGCTTCATAGAGGAGCAGATAGGCTGATTATTTTAAGGAGTTTTGGTATTGGGTAAAAAGATAGCTCGCGTACTTATAACCATATTCGGCATAGCCCTCGGCATAGGGCTTGTTTGGTTGTTTTTGGACAAAAAGAACATGCTCGGGCTTTCCGAGCTCGTATCAAACCTGCCGCCTTGGCTGAACACGGTGATGTATGCGGTATTTGCGCTCGCATTCGGGCTTCTGTTCTTCTTCCTCGCGCCGGCTCTAATCAGGAGCTGGTCGCGGCTCGTGAGCTTTTACGAGCGCAAGCTGAACGAGCTCACCATGCAGCAGATATTCGTAGGTGTGATAGGGCTTATCATAGGGCTCATCATATCGGCGCTCGTAAACCTGCTCATATCCAAGATCAACATACAGCTCGTTGTTATACCACTCAGCGTGCTTTCCTTCTTCCTGCTGGCATACCTCGGTTGGCGCATACCCACGCGCCGCGTTAAGGAGATAAATCTGCCCAACTGGTTCGGCAAGAGCGAGAAGTCTCAGCCGCGCACCGGCGCAAGGCCCAAGGTGCTCGATACCTCCGCCATTATCGACGGCAGGTTTTTCGACGTCTGCGACACCGGCATAGTCGACGGCAATATTATCGTACCCTCCTTCGTGCTTGACGAGCTGCGCCACATTGCCGACAGCGCCGACTCTTTAAAAAGGGCGCGCGGGCGCCGCGGGCTGGATGCGATAAGCCGCCTGCAAGCCGAGGAAAACGACAGGATAATAGTCTCCGACAGGGACTATCCCGAGCTCACGGAGGTCGATACCAAGCTTCTGCGCCTTGCCTCCGATTTGGGGGGCGTGGTCGTTACCAACGATTATAACCTCGGCAAGGTCGCGGCGGTGCAGGGCGTGCCCGTGTTCAATATCAACGATCTTGCAAACTCGCTGCGCATCAACGTCGTTGCCGGTGAGGAGATAGACGTCACGATCGTCAAGGAGGGCAAGGAGGCGCAGCAGGGCGTCGCCTACTTTGACGACGGCACCATGATCGTCGTCGAGGGCGCAAGGAAGCTCGTCGGCGAAACCGTCCCCGCAGTCGTCACAAGCGTGCTGCAAACCTCCGCAGGCAAGATGGTATTCGCTAAGGTGTCGGAGTGAGCCTTCCGTCAAGCAAAGCGCAATGAAACGGATGCATACCGTGCATTGGCTTTACAGTTCTATTCGAATCTTTCCGCTATGACGGATAAGGATCTTGAGAACGGCGGATTTTCCCGTGAGGAAATTTTGCAGGGACTTGAAGATATCGCAACACGGTTCGGCGTTGTTTTGCCCTTTTCTTGACCAAAGAAAACAAATAAAAATACCGTTGACGTTCATTGGAAATGAGGAAGAGTCCCCGAGCTCGCCATGCGCCGACATGCAGCCTTTATTGTTAGCAGATTACAGAAAAAACGCGATCTGCTGTTCTCTTTTCGCTGCACATTATAGCAAAACAGCTTCCAAATAGCAAGAAGCGCCTTTTGCTGCGGCAGACAAAGGGCGCTTTTTTCATGGCGGTGGGAAACGCAAAATATGGATTTGCGTTTTTGATGGGTGGATTTAGTGAAGATATCTCTCTGCGCGAGATGTGAAAGGGGACGGAGACGCAGGGATACGGGACCCAGCGGCGTCGTTCTTTTCGTTAAAGTCTTTGCCGGGAACAACCGATATACGCAACAAAGCCCGCAAAGTCGCGGGCTTTGTCAGTGGTCTGCGGGGACAAAAAGGTCCCCTGAATTCCGGTATTTAGTTGTGCGCTTGGTTCACTCCGTCCGCAGCGCCACGACCGGATCCTTCTTGGCGGCGGCTCTGGACGGGATGAGTCCGGCTATAAGGGTAAGCAGCATACTGATGGCAAGAAGTATTACGGCGCCCTCCCATGGGAGCGCGGCGACGTTTCTAATGCCGCCGAGCTTATAGATGATGGCGTTGATGGGGATTATCAAAAGCTCGGTAAGCCCAAGACCCAGTATGCCGGAGATGAAGCCTATTATGAGCGTTTCGGCGTTGAACACGCGGGAGACGTCGCGCTTGGAGGCGCCTATGGAGCGGAGCACGCCTATTTCCTTTGTGCGCTCGAGCACGGAGATATTGGTGATGACGCCTATCATTATGGAAGAGACCACAAGCGACACCGCGACGAAGGCTATAAGCACGTAGCTTATGACGTTTATTATGGTGCTGACGGAGCTCATGAGCGTGCCTACATAATCGGTGTAGGTGATGACCCTTGCATCCTCACCCGCCGCCTTTGCCGCTTCGTTATAGTTGCTGATTATATCCGCAATGCGCTCCTTAGCCTCAAAATCGAAGGGATAGAATACTATCGCCGAGGGCTCGTCTGGGTCTGCGACGCCGAGCTTTTCGAGGTTGCCATCATAGGAGGCGGCGGCAAGCCCCGCGGGGACAGCGCCTGTGGGTATGCCGCCCAGCTCGCCGTAGGAGGAAAGCGCGGCTTCCGCCATAGCCTGCTCCTGCTCGAAGCTGACGCCCGTGAAGACGTCGACCTCGGGCTCGGCAAGCTGCGCCTTGACTATATCGCTTGCATTGACGGCGCTTATCACGTGCTCGGTAAGGGCTGTGGTATAGCATACGGTACCCGTCATAGCGGTCGCGGTGGTATCCTGCCGAGGACGTATGATACCGACGACCTTGAGCGTAACGCCCTTTTCGTCGAGGAGCGAGTCGATATCGAAGTCCTCTTTTTCGCGCAGATCGCGCCATGCGTTTGCCGCGTCGTCATACTCGAAATAATCGGTCGGCAGCAGCAGCTTGAAGGTGAGGTCAAGCAGCTCGTCGTAAGTAAATACAAGCTCCTCCTCTACAACGTCCTCGCCCGCGAGCACGCGCTGCATCAGCCCCGAAAGCTCGGCCTGATCGCGCATGCCGAGCGTATAGAGCGCGAAATCACCTATCCTGTTGTCCTTGCCGACGCTTATCACTATCTCGTCGTAGCTTTGGGGCCAGCGGCTCCCGCCCAAAAGCTCGAACTGGGTATCCAGCAGCTCCGGACTGTCAGCCATCTCGCTGAAAACCTCCGCACGGCTTGTAAAATTCATCATATAAGAGAAGGTGGAGCCAAACATCTTATCGTAAACCTGACCGGGGTTCACGAGCGCTGTGCCGCCGACGGCGTTTTGATTATAAACGTAAATAGGCACGTCGTACGAATATCGGACGGAGCTGACGTACTGCTCTGCTCCGCTTTCGCCGGAGTCGAGAAACTCCTTGAAGGCGGCGAGGTCGTTCTTCTGCGTATTGGCGTTCATGAGACGCAGGCTTTCCGCCATGGTACTGTCGGAATAGACCTTGCCCTCCTCAACGGGGGTCAGCTCCCCGCCGTCACTGTCCATGCGGTTTTGGAAGAAGGAGGACATATCGACGACCTCGCTCTCGATAGTCAGCGGATAGTTTGACAGGGTATCCTGCTGCACTCGGTCGATATAATTCTGGAAGCCGTCGGATATGGAAAGTATGAGCGCAATTCCTATTATGCCTATGCTGCCCGCGAAGGCCGTGAGTATAGTGCGCCCCTTCTTTGTCATTAGGTTATTGAGAGAAAGCGAAAGCGCCGTGAGGAAGGACATCGAAACGCGCTTTTTGCCGGAGTCAGCGGAGGGTTCACCTTCCTGTGACCTTGCGGAAGGCTGCACGTTGGGGTTCGTCTCGTCGCTTATGACCTCTCCGTCTAAAAGGCGGATTATCCTCGTGGCATAAAGCTCGGCAAGCTCGGCATTGTGGGTGACCATAATAATAAGCTTATCCCCCGCCGCCTCACGCAGGAGCTCCATCACCTGCACGCTCGTTTCGCTGTCAAGCGCGCCGGTCGGCTCGTCGGCGAGAATTATGTCGGGATCGTTGACGAGCGCCCTTGCTATCGCCACCCTCTGCATCTGACCGCCGGAGAGCTGATTGGGCTTTTTGCTCATCTGATCCGCAAGACCCACTTTTTTTAGGGCTGCCTCCGCACGGCGGCGGCGCTCCCTCTTGCCAATACCCGAGAGCGTGAGCGCAAGCTCGACGTTGCTGAGCACCGTCTGATGCGGTATGAGGTTGTAGCTTTGGAAAACGAAGCCTACGCTGTGATTGCGGTAGCTGTCCCAATCCGCGTCCTTGAACCGCTTTGTAGAAGTGCCGTTTATAATGAGGTCGCCCTCGGTATAGCGGTCAAGCCCGCCTACGATATTGAGGAGCGTGGTCTTGCCGCAGCCGGAAGGACCGAGCACCGCAACGAACTCGCCCCTTTCGAGCGATACGGAAACGCCTCTTAGTGCGTGCACCGTTTGATTGCCGGATATGTAATCCTTTTTAATTCCCTTTAATTCAAGCATAAAAATATCTCCGTTATATTTTTTAAACGGAGATATCATAATTCAAAACGCGCAAAATGCCAATAGCGAAAAAGCATTTTTTACAAAGATTTTACAGAGCCCCGACAATAGTGCGGGCGGCCCTTATCGCGTCCTCCGGCTCAATGAAGGGGACGCCCTGCCTGTCGGCTCTGCCCTCGACCTGCTCCCTGATGAACGGAAAGTGTACGAAGCCCGCCTTGATATCGAGTCCGCGCCGCGCGATTTCGTGCAGCACGCCGTACATCAGGGCGTTGCAGACGTAGGTGCCGGCGCTGTTTGATACCGCTGCGGAAAGACCCTGCGATCTGAGCCGCTCGACGATATGCTTTATCGGCAGTGTGGCGAAATACGCCGCGGGCCCATCCGAAGCCAATGGGACGTCTTTCGGTTCATAACCTGCGTTATCGGGAATGGAGGCGTCCATAATATTTATCGCAACGCGCTCCGGAGTTATATCGCGTCTGCCTCCCGCCTGACCGAGCATGACCACGGCAGACGGGCGAATACGCATGAGCGACCTTGCCGCCATGCGGGGCGCCTCCTCAAATTCCACCGGCAGCAGCAGCTTAAAAATATGCTTGCCGTCAAGCTCATCCGGCAGCGAGGAAAGTATGCGCTCGGTTGGGTTTATCCCGTCCCCGCCGAAGGGACGGAAGGCTGTAACGAGTATATCAGGCATCGACGTCCAATGCCTCCAAGCCGCGCCTTGCCGTGGGCTTGTTGTCGCCGTGCTTAACGAAGAGCATGGTTATGAACGCCAGCGCGACGAACGCCGTCGCATAGGGGAACAGTATCTTCATGCCGAAGGCGTCCATAAGGAAGCCTGAGAGTATCGGCGTCAACACCTGCGCCGCCATTGAAGCGGTGTAGTAATAGCCCGTGTATTTGCCGACAGTTCCGCCCTTTGCAAGCTCCACGACCATGGGGAAGGAGTTGACGTTGCTGGTCGCCCAGCCGATGCCGGCGAGAGCAAACATGCAGTTCATCAAAAGAGCGCTGCTGCCGGCTCTCAGGAACGAGGCGACACAGAATGCGGTCGCAAGCATCACGACGCCTGCCAAAATGGACTTCTTCCTGCCTATCTTGCCGGAAATAATGCCGACCGGCAGGTAGGAGATTATCGCCGCAGCCTGTGCTATTATGAGGGTCATGTTATAGTCGAGGTTCAGCACCTTGCCCGCGTATACGGAGTATTTGCTCGTCACGGCGTTATAGCCGAAGAACCAAAGCGCAACGGAAGCGAGTATCAAAATAAGCGAGGTCAATTCACCCTTGGAGAGCTTCCTCGAGCCCTCGCCATTATCGTCCTCGCCGTTGTCGACTCCGTAGCGTTTGGACTCCTCCTCCATCTCTTTAACAAACTTAGGCTCGTTGACGGTGAGCAGGAATATTACAAGAGCTGTTATCATGATCGCGCCTATAACGGTAAAGAACGTGATATAGGGCATCATTGCGTTCTGCGCCTTGCCCGTGCTCAGCAAGCTGGCACGGCCAGCAGCTTGAGCTCTACTACCGCTACGCGGCTGCATTGCTCATGTGTTTTTAATTACTTATTCACCGATTTTAGCTGTGAATAGTAACCACATTTATAAAAAATATGGTATACTCTTCTTACGAGGTGACTTTCATGATTGATAATATTAGAGAGCCAAAACAACAAAGAGCAATAGAAAAAAAAGAAAAAATAATTGAAGTTGGTTTTAATTTAATATGTGAAAACGGATATTACAATACAAATACTGCTGAAATTGCTAAAGAAGCTAGTGTTTCTACAGGAATTGTATATCAATACTTTAAAGATAAATATGACATATTGATTGAGGGATTAGAAAAATATGGCAATGATATATTCTTTCCTATGCTTAAAACTAAGAATATCAAATTTGATAAAAAAGATTTTGATAAATTTCTTAATCAAATGATTAAACATTATATCAACAATCAAAAAGTTTCTACTGTAGCTCATGAAGAAATAATGTCAATGGTTCATTCCGATAAGAAGGTTGCTGAATACTATTATAAAAGAGAATTAGAAATGACTAATGCAATTAAAGAAGTACTACAAAATAACAATTTTAAAGATGATAATCTTTACGAAAAAGTTCATATAATGATTGGATTAATTGATAATTTATGTCACGAAGTTACTTATCATAAACATAATGATATGAATTATGATTTAATGGCTAATCTAGTAATTGATAATATTAAAAATCTATTTAAAAACGACTTAATTTAAAAGATTTAGTCGTTTTTTGTTCGGAATATTAATAAATTTTTCTTATACCAATTTTTATTTAATAATAC
>CALEPU010000118.1 GCA_937913075.1 uncultured Clostridia bacterium | reverse complement strand
GACACCTTCCCCTCTGTAGGGGAAGGGCAGCAAACGGGCTTTGTCATCAAGCTGATCTGGCAGAGCCCGATGCGATATATCCGCCCTGCGGCAGGCGACCCCTCGTCACCCGCTGCACAGACACACCCTCATTCCTCAACGAGCTTGCGTATCTCCTCCACCCAAAGCCCGTAGGCCTCGGGGGTCAGATGCAGACCGTCCTTTGTAAAGCCGTTCATAAGATACCCGCTCTTGTCGCGGTAGAGGGGGAAGAGGTCGATATAATCCAATCCGCGCTCGTCGCAGAGCGCTTTCAAATCGGCGTTGAACCGGATTATCTCAGAAGAGTTCGGATAGTCACGGCTGACGGGCAGAACGCTCTGCACGTAAACGCGGCAGTCGGGCAGGTGCTCCTCGATAAGCTCGAGCAGAGTCCTCCAATCGGCTATAACGTCCTTGGTATCGAAGCCGCTCAGAATATCGTTCACGCCGACCATTATAAAGAGCTTGGTCGGCTTCTCGGCGTAAAGGTCTTCTATACGGTCGATAAGGCTTTGCACCTTGTCCCCGCTGACGCCGAGGTTAGTAACGTCGTAACCTTCAAAATAGCTCTCCCAATCGCCCATGTAGGTTATCGAGTCTCCAAAGAAAACTATCTTTTGCTTCATAGGCTCCTGAGTATTTTCAATGCCGTCTCCGCCCTTTGCGCAGCCCGAGAGCAGGGCAAGGAGAACCAATAAAACCATAACGCCGCACAGCGGCTTAATATAACGCCCGCTCATGCTTTCGCCAATGGGACGAGCTTGCCCCGGCTCGTAATGCTCTGCCAGACGCTGCCGTCGTAAACGTACATTCCGTGACGGTCGATGGCTACCGCCTGAGCGTACTGCTCGAGGCTCTTGGGGGCGGAGGGAGCGGAGCTTCTGCAATAGTAAACCTTGCCGTCAACAATGTAAAGAAGCTCGCGTCCGTCGGGGGATACGGCGGCGGCGTCAAAATACTCCGCAGCGCGTACCGGCGCGGAACCCGTGCAGCAATACAAAGCGCTTGAGCCGTCCTCAAACCATAAGGTCTTGCCGTTTGAGGAGAGGAAAAAGCTCTTGCAATCGTCGGAAACCCTTTCGCAGTCGGCAAAATCCGTTGAGGCGGAGCGGAACAGCCTGCCGCCCGAGATGTAAAGAAGCTGCTTGCAGTCGTCGCTGAGACTTGCGTCGGTAACGGTCAGCGTGGAGATCTGCCTGCTGCCCTCAAAGCCGAATTGCACTATGCCCTCGCCGGTGAACAGCCGCCCGTCAAAGCTCTTGTAAGGGCAGGTTATAACGGAGAACAGCTCCGTACTGCGGGAGGGCGCCCTCATGGATACCGTCATCAAGGGCGCGGCATAGCTCCCCGATACCTCGTACTCCTTGCCGGAGCTTGATACCATGGTCTTCAGGTTGCCGTTTGAGGCCTCGGAGGTAAAGGCGATCTCGCTGTTGTCGTAATTGAGCCATATCACGGCGCCGATGCCGCCGCGCATATAAGTGCTTGCGCCGCGCTTAGTCAACTGATAGAGCGAGCAGTCTTCCTCGCCGTAGGCGTAGATCGCCTTCGCGCCGGAAGCGACGGCAACGGGCAGAAGGCTGTCGTCAAGCTTGGTCTCTTTGCCGTTCGATATGGCGCAAAGGTATAAAGCGCCGTCCTCCTGCTTGTTGTAAGCGGCAAACTTTCCGTCGGGGCTGACGGTATAATCCCGCAGCACCGCCGCGCTGCATATACATACGGGCATGGCGTCCTTCTTTGCGGCGCTGTATGCCCAGAGCCGACCCTCGCGGTCGGAATAGACTATGCATCTGCCGCCCGCCGCGACGGCAAAGGAGGCGACGTTTGAGTCGACAGCGGCGACCTTGCTTCCCCGCAGACAGTATAGCGTGCCGTTTTCGTCGAGCACGCCGAGAGTGGAGACGGAGACGTCAGCCTGCACTGCCGAGATATTGACGTCAGGCAGCACCTCAATGCCGCGCTGCAATACGGTAAAGCCGGAGGGCTTGCTCAGAACAGTGAAGCTTCTGCCGCCGGGCAGGTACTCGCCAGCAGAGCCCGCGATAACCAGTATGAGAGCGGCTATAACGCC
>CALEPU010000117.1 GCA_937913075.1 uncultured Clostridia bacterium | reverse complement strand
CTCCTTTGTACGGTCCGATTGCGCTGTTGAACTGAACGCGGAAGCCGCGGTTTACGTTGACCTTGCCCTGATCGTCCACCCAGGGTACGCGGAACTCGATAACGCGCTCGGGCTCGACCATACGCTCGAGAAGGCTGGCAGCCTCATACTCGGGGTGCTTCTCCACCATGGGAGCGAGGGAAGTGAGAACTTCCTCAACGGTCTGGATGAAGAGGGGCTCATGAGCGTCACGGGCCTTGACCTTTTCGATGACTCTTTCGATGTAAGCGTTCATTGGAAATATCCTCCATATAATGATATTTGGATCAAGGTGGGCATACCCCACCACTCGTTATTATAAACCAGCCTTTGGCATTGTCAACAGTTAATGCAAAATATACTTGTTTTTAGGGCAAAAATCGGATGCTCGGAGGCTGCTCCAAACAGAATAAAGCGAGAGCCGCATGCGCTATCATGCAGCTCCCTCTTTGGACTATAATGTTAAGGATGTCATGGCATGGACTCCCGCATTATGGCTTGGTTAAAACGGCTCCTGTTGCGAACGCCGTTGGTTAAATACCTCTAACTGTTCTTAGTTTAACATATCTAACTTACGCTGTCAATACGCAAAACCGTCTCCGAAATAATATATTAATGCCCGCCTGAAAACCGTGCGGCAGCGCCTGCTCTTTCAAATATTATTGAATGCGGACAATTAAAGCTGTAGTTTACAGGTCTGCTCTTTTTCCGTGCCGAATATTGCAAACTCCGTTCCGCGATGCTATAATCAAATCAATACAGACCCATTTTCGGAGGAGCCAATGCCTCTTTTATTAGTTCGCAGCGATATAACGAAGATGCGCGTTGACGCGATAGTCAACGCCGCCAACCCCTCGCTTTTGGGCGGAGGAGGGGTGGACGGCGCGATACACCGCGCAGCAGGTCCCGAGCTTCTTGCCGAGTGCCGCACCCTCGGCGGCTGTAAGACGGGCGAGGCAAAGGTGACCGCAGGCTATAAGCTGCCCGCAAAATACGTCATTCATACCGTCGGTCCCGTATGGCACGGCGGCACGCAGGGCGAGCCCGAGGCGCTTGCCTCCTGCTACAAAAACTCGCTCCTTATCGCCGAAGAGCTCGGGATAGAAAGCATCGCATTCCCGCTGATATCCGCGGGAGTTTACGGCTATCCCAAGGATAAAGCCCTGCGCACAGCGCTTTTCGAGGCGGAGGAGCATCTTAAAAGCAGCGATATCACCATCTATATCGGCTTCGAGAGCGAGTACATCCCGGAACTCATGGAGGCGCAGGACAAGCTGCTCGTCGATTATCCGATCGACTACCAGATCCTCGGGGAGCATTTTATGGAGCGCGAACCGATCGGCGGCTATCTGGGCTACGTCTTCCATGACGAGCAGCTACTGCACCGCTATGTCGATATCTGCATCGCCGGACTGGAGACAGGCCGCTACAAGTACCTTGCGCACCCGGATCTGATGGGATTCTCGGGGGATATCGACGTATACGACCGCGAATACAGCCGCCTGTGCAGCTACCTGAAGGCGCATGATTACCCGGTGGAGATCAATCTGCTCGGCGTGGTCGAGGGGCGGCATTACACCGATCCGCGTTTCCTGCGGATCGCAGGAAGCCTCGGCTGCAAGGCGATCATCGGGTGCGACGCGCATACCCCGGATCGTCTCAATCACACCGAGGGACAGGCAAAATGCGCAAAGATGGC
>CALEPU010000116.1 GCA_937913075.1 uncultured Clostridia bacterium | reverse complement strand
GGCTTGTTTTCAAAAACCTGACAAAAGAACCGTCCCCTTGTCAGGTCGAGCCTTGTGCAGGCAGACCGGCCTCGTCGCCGCTCGGCAGCGATACGTCCGCCGTGCGGCGGATGCTTGCCCGGTTTACAAGCAAATCCGCCGAAATTTTAATATATAAATATATCTAAAAATCGACCTTAAAATTTTCGTTAATATATTTGACTTTTGGAGAGAGGGTATTTATAATATGATATTGGTCAGTATTCTGGCTCTGAATGCGTTTTTATATGAAAAAATCGCCTCAAACTCGGGTTGCAAGCGTGAAATCATGAGGGGATTTTCGATATAAACACCATAATATTTGCGAAGGAGAAACTTCAATGCCAACCATCAACCAGCTGGTCAGGAAGTCGAGGACCAAGGTCGAGTACAAGTCCAATTCCCCTATCCTGAAGCAGTGCCCCCAGAGGCGTGGCGTTTGTACGGCAGTCCGTACCACCACCCCCAAGAAGCCGAATTCCGCGCTTCGTAAAATTGCCCG
Source organism: uncultured Clostridia bacterium (assembly GCA_937913075.1). Classification (GTDB taxonomy): domain Bacteria; phylum Bacillota; class Clostridia; order Christensenellales; family CAG-138; genus UBA3857. The sequence continues at coordinate 4,030 of CALEPU010000116.1, read as the reverse complement.
TATCCGTCTGACCGACGGCCTCGAAGGTACAGCCTACATCCCCGGCATCGGTCATAACCTGCAGGAGCACAGCGTTGTGCTTATCAGGGGCGGCAGGGTAAAGGATCTGCCCGGTGTGCGTTATCACATCATCCGCGGCGCACTGGATACCGCAGGCGTTGCAAAGCGCATGCAGGCCCGTTCCCGTTACGGCGCTAAGCGCCCGAAGAAATAATAGGAGGTCATCACTATGCCTAGACGCGGTAATGTTCCCAAGAGGGAAGTGCTTGACGATCCTATCTACGGCGGCAAGCTCGTAACCAAGCTCATCAACCAGGTCATGCTCGACGGTAAGCGCGGCGTTGCCCAGCAGGCGACCTACGGCGCGTTCGAGATCATCCGCACCAAGACCGGCCGCGAGCCCCTTGAGGTCTTCCAGGAGTGCATGAACAACGTGTGCCCCGTCGTCGAGGTCAAGGCGCGCAGGGTCGGCGGCTCCAACTATCAGGTCCCCATCGAGATCCGCCCCGAGAGGCGTCAGACTCTGGGCCTTCGTTGGATAGTAATGTTTGCCCGTAAGCGCAGCGAGCGCACCATGATGGAGCGCCTTGCCGGCGAGATCATGGACGGTGCAAACCAGCAGGGCGGCGCCTTCAAGAAGAAGGAAGACACCCACAAGATGGCAGAGGCCAACAAGGCGTTTGCCCACTACCGTTGGTGATCCGGCGGCTGCAATACTTTCTTTTTTCGGGCTTTCGCCCGATATTGCGGCAACCGCTTCAACAATAATTTTTGCAGAGAGGAGGAGCGTACATGCGGGATACTTCGCTTGATATGACCAGGAATATCGGCATAATGGCGCATATTGACGCGGGTAAGACCACCACGACCGAGCGCATCTTGTACTACACGGGCAAGATACACAAGGTCGGGGAGGTGCACGAGGGCGCCGCTACCATGGACTACATGGAGCAGGAGCGCGAGCGCGGCATTACGATCACCTCCGCTGCTACCACCGCCTATTGGAAGGGTCATCGCATCAACATAATCGACACGCCCGGTCATGTGGATTTCACCGTTGAGGTGGAGCGCTGCCTGCGCGTGCTCGACGGCGCTGTTGCGGTGTTCTGCGCCAAGGGCGGCGTTGAGCCGCAGAGCGAGACGGTGTGGCGGCAGGCCGAGAAATACGGCGTGCCCCGCATTGCGTACGTCAACAAGATGGACATCGTGGGCGCGGATTTCTACCGCGTGCTCGATATGATGCGTGAGAGGTTGGGCGCAAACCCCGTCCCCATACAGCTCCCCATCGGTGTTGAGAACGATTTTCGCGGCGTGGTCGACCTTATCGATATGTCGGCTGAGGTCTACTGCGACGAGGAGGGCAACGACATAAGGCGCGAGCCCATACCGCAGGATATGGCTGACGACGCGGAGCTTTACCGCACACAGCTTATCGAGGCGGCGGCGGATTTTGACGACGACCTTATGGAGCTCTACCTTTCCGGCGAAGAGGTTCCTGCCGAGCTCATAAAAAGGGCGCTCCGCAAGGGCACCGTTAATAACCGTGTAGTACCCGTTTGCTGCGGTACCTCATACCGCAACAAGGGCGTGCAGCCACTGCTTGACGCGATAGTGGATTTTCTGCCCTCCCCGTTGGACGTTCCTCCCATCGAGGCCTCCAATAAGGACGGCAGCAAGACTGTTGAGATAACCGCGGACGATTCGGCTCCCTTTGCCGCGCTCGCCTTCAAGATAGTCTCCGATCCGTTCGTCGGCAAGCTTGCGTTCTGCCGTGTTTATTCCGGCACTCTCAAAGCGGGCTCCTACGTCTACAACAGCACCAAGTCAAAGCGTGAGCGCGTCAACCGCCTCATGCTCATGCACGCGGACAGCCGCACCGATCTCGATGAGGTTTACGCGGGCGATATCGCCGCCTTCGTGGGCATCAAGGATACCACAACGGGCGATACCCTCTGTAATGAGGGCAGGCAGGTGCATTTGGAGAGTATGGAGTTTCCGGAGCCTGTTATCAAGATAGCTATCGAGCCCAAAACAAAGGCCGGTCAGGAGAAGCTCACGCAAGCTCTCTTAAAGCTTTCCGAGGAGGATCCGACCTTCCGCTTCTATACCGACAATGAGACGGGCCAGATGATAATTTCCGGCATGGGCGAGCTGCATCTTGAAATAATCGTTGACAGGCTCATCCGTGAGTTCAAGGTCGAGTGCAGAGTCGGCAAGCCCCAGGTCGCTTACCGTGAGACCATTACGCGCCGCGTCAAGGCGGTGGGCAGGTATGTCCACCAGACGGGCGGTCACGGTCAGTTCGGCAGCGTTACCGTGGAGTTTGCGCCCGCCAAGCCCGGCGAGGGCTACTCCTTTGAAAACGCCACAGTCGGCGGCGTTATCACCAAGGAGTTTGCGGCTGCTGTCGATCAGGGCATCAGGGAGGCGTCGCGCAGCGGCTGGATAGGCGGCTATGAGGTCGTCGATTTCACTGCCACTCTCGTTGACGCCGAGATGCACGAGGTGGACTCCTCCGAGCTCGCCTTCCGCGTCGCAGGCAGTCTCGCCTTCCGTGACGCCATTAAGGACGGCGCCTCCGTTCTGTTGGAGCCGTTTATGAAGTGCGAGATCCTTACCCCCGAGGAGTATTTGGGGGACGTTATGGGCAACATCACCGCCCGCAGGGGCAGGATAGAGAGCATGGACAGCCGCGCCGGCATTCGCTGCATCGACTGCATGTGTCCTCTCTCCGAGATGTTCGGCTATGCGACGGATCTTCGTTCACGGACTCAGGGGAGGGGTACCTTCACCATGCAGTTCGACCATTATGAGGAGGTCTCGAAGGCTCTCGCCGATAAGATCCTCGGGATAATCTACTAAGTTGCTTTTAAAGCAATACCCCCTAAAAAGGGTTACAATATAAACAACAATAAATTTTAATTACTTTCAGGAGGAATTTCCAAATGGCAAAGCAGAAGTTCGAAAGGAACAAGCCCCACGTTAACATCGGCACCATCGGTCACGTCGATCACGGCAAGACCACCCTCACCGCTGCTATCACCATCGCTCTTTCCCAGCAGGGTCAGGCAGAGGCAATGCGTTATGACCAGATCGATAAGGCCCCCGAAGAGAAGGCTCGCGGTATAACCATCAACACCGCTCACGTTGAGTACGAGACCGACAAGCGTCACTACGCTCACGTTGACTGCCCCGGCCACGCCGACTATGTTAAGAACATGATCACCGGCGCTGCACAGATGGACGGCGCTATCCTCGTCGTTTCCGCGGCCGACGGCCCCATGCCCCAGACCCGTGAGCACATCCTGCTCGCCCGTCAGGTCGGCGTTCCCTACATCATCGTCTTCATGAACAAGGTCGACCAGGTCGACGATCCCGAGCTGCTCGAGCTTGTCGAGATGGAGATCCGCGATCTGCTCTCCAGCTACGATTTCCCCGGCGACGATACCCCCATCGTCAAGGGCTCCGCTCTGCAGGCTCTCGAGGCGCTTACCAACGGCGCTATCGCTAAGGAGACCCCCGAGTGCCAGTGCATCTTCGAGCTGATGGACGCTGTTGACAGCTACATCCCCACCCCCGAGCGTGCATCCGACAAGCCCTTCCTGATGCCCGTTGAGGACGTCTTCACCATCACCGGTCGTGGTACCGTTGCTACCGGCCGTGTTGAGCGCGGTCAGATCAAGGTCAACGATAAGGTTCAGATCGTCGGTCTGAAGGACGAGCCCAAGGACACCGTCGTTACCGGCGTTGAGATGTTCCGTAAGCTCCTCGACTACGCTGAGGCCGGCGACAACATCGGCTGCCTGCTCCGTGGTATCCAGAGGAACGAGGTCGAGCGCGGCCAGGTTCTGGCTCAGCCCGGCACCATTCATCCCCACACCCACTTCAAGGGTGAGGTTTACGTCCTGACCAAGGAAGAGGGCGGCCGTCATACCCCCTTCTTCTCCGGCTATCGTCCCCAGTTCTACTTCCGTACCACCGACGTTACCGGCACCATCCAGCTCCCCGAGGGCACCGAGATGGTCATGCC
>CALEPU010000115.1 GCA_937913075.1 uncultured Clostridia bacterium | reverse complement strand
ATCTGGTTTTTGAGCTTTTGCTTTTCGGCTTTCGTGACGTCGCGCAGGTCGAGCTCCAAGCCCATCAGCCCGAAAGCGGCGACGTTAAACCTCGTTTCAAGCGGGGCGTCGCGCATGGTCTGGTGGTTGGGACAGCAGGAGATATGTGCGCCGATGACCGAAAGCGGGTAGCCGTAGCTGTAACCCTCCTGTATAGCGGCTCTTGAAACGGCGTCGGTATTGTCGCTCGCCCATATCTGCGGGAAGAAGCTCAGTATGCCGAGGTCGAAGCGGTTGCCTCCGGAGGCACAGCCCTCGAAGAGCACCTCGGGGAACCGCTGCGTCAGCTCGCGCATCACGCGGTAAAGTCCCAGTTGATAGCGGTACACCGTTTCGCCCTGCCTCTCGGGAGGCAGGTACGGGGAGTAAACGTCGGAGAACACGCGGTTGAAATCCCATTTGACGTACGAGATATCGGCAGAGGAGAGGATATCTCCGACGCTCTTTATAATAAAATCCTGCACTGCGGGGTTCACAAGATCGAGCAAACGCTGATTGCGCCCCTCACTGTGGGCTTTGCCGTTTATGTGCATCACCCAATCGGGATGGGCTCTGAAAAGCTCGGAGTCGGTATTGACCATCTCGGGCTCGAACCAAAGACCCATTTTAATGCCCATTGCGTTGAGCTTTTTGGCGAGCCCCGCAACGCCGTGCGGAAGCTTTTTGGAGTCCGGCGTCCAATCGCCGAGGGAATGCTTGTCATCATTTCGAGCGCCAAACCATCCGTCGTCTACGACGAAAAGCTCCGCTCCAAGCTCCTTGCCCGCCTTTGCGAGGGAGAGAAGGCCGCCCTCGGAGATCTTGAAGTAGCATGCCTCCCAACTGTTAAGGAGCACGGGTCTGGGCTTATATTTCCATCTCCCCCTGACCACGTGCTCACGCACGAAAAAATGCAGATTGCGGCTCAGCCCCGTAAAGCCCTCGGAGGAATAGCTTATCACCGCCTCGGGAGAGGAAAGGCTCTCGCCGGATTTAAGCAAAAACTCAAAGCCGGTGGGGTTTATTCCCTGAGCTATGCGGGTCTTGCCGTAGAAAGAGACCTCGACCGCGGCATAATGATCGCCGCTGTAAATGAGGTTGAAGCCCCAGCAATCGCCGCTTGACTCGCTTGCATTGGGGTCGTGCACCATGAAGAAGGGGTTGGCCCTGCTCGATGAGCAGCCCGCGCGCGACTCAATAACAAGCTTGCCGGCAGGAAGAGTGACGGTGCTCTTTTGCATCTCGGCAGTCCATGCGCCGTGGAAGCTTGTGACCGCCAAGCCGCTCTGCGGGATATCGAGCTGCTGGCTCATAAAGCGCAGTACCCTTATATCGTCCCCGCTCGTGTTAATAAGCCTTGCGGATCTGACTATGCACTCGTCAAACACATAATAATGCAGCTCCAAAGTGACGCCGTAGTTTTTGTCCTTGAAGACTACCGTAAGATGCTCTGCCTCGCCCCCGGCGGAATAGGCTCCCGGCAGCTCGCCCTCGGGCTTGTCCTTTGAAATGCTGTGGCTGTCGTACACGAAATCGGAGGTTCTTCCTCCGTCCTTGTGCCAAAGCTCGATAAACGGCTCCCGCAGATCGCCCTTGCCGAGGGAGGAGAGCTCCAAACACATATCCTCCAAACTGTATTCGGGATGCTCGTTATCGTAAATAACGGTGTTGCCCGGGGCGTATACGTGCTGCTCCTCCAAGGGGGCGAGCTCAGCGGCGTCGGCAAGCTCTATTTTTTTGCCGTAATAAAGATGCTCCGCCTGACCGGTAGGCAAAATGCGGAAGGCGTATGTCGTATGCCCCGCATCCAGTACGAATGCGGGGCGCTCGCCATCAAAACAGCGTATCATCGGACTTCACCCTCTTTGAGCTGTTTGACCTGCTCGGCGATCTCCTCGACCTTTTCATCGGTGAGAATGAACTTCTTGCGGAACCAGAAGATAGCAACGATCAGCCCGATTATCGGGATTATCGTCATGGTAAGGCGCAGACCCATCTTCTGCCCGACGTTAACGGGGAGCGACCAGTCTATGGTCTTTGCCTCCTCGGTGACCTCGGTGCCGGATTGCAGATTATTGATAGCAAGGCAGATGGAAGCGGCAAACGCGGCTATACCGCTGGCAAGCTTGACTACGAAGGTCTGCATGGAGAAAATGACCGACTCGTCGCTCGTGCCGTTTTTCAAAAGACCGTAATCGACCGTGTTTGCAAGGAAAACGGTGGTGAGGATGTTCAAAAGACCGCTCGCGGCAAAGATGAGGAAGCCGGGGATGAACAGCACGTAAACGTTGCCCATGCCGACTATGGCAAGCAGCAGCAGCACGGCATAGCCTACGATGCCCATTGAGAGGCAGACGTAGAATATCTTGGTATTGCTCAGCTTCATCGCGTTGCGGAGAATGGGGTAGAGTATCATCATCGAGAGAATTTGCACGGCGCCGCCGAAGATATTAAACAGCGTATAGCTGTCATACCAGTTGGTACCGCCGAAATCGTATTTGAAGAAGTAGATGACAAGGTTGCTTGTAATGTAGATGGCGGTGTTGATAAGGACTATTGCAACAACTACGGTCATCGCCTGATCGTTCTTAACGAGCGCACGGAACATCTGCCTGACGGATACCGTCTTCATCTCGGCAGTTGATTTTTCCTTAACGAAGATGCAGGTCAGCACGGTGAAAAGCACGAAAATGACCGCGACTATGAGGGCAAACCATTTGAAGCCGACTATCTCTATCTCGTTCGCGTTGGTTCCGCCGAATTTATCGCCGAGGAACTGAACGGCTTTGAGCGTTGCAATGGTGATTATCGCGCTGCCTACGCCGGCGCAGCTTCGCGCAAGGGTGGTGAGCCCCTCGCGCTCCTTGCCGCCCTCGGTAAAGGCGGGTATCATGGACCAGTAGGGAATGTCCATCATTGTGTAAGTAATGCCCCAGAGGATATAGGTCACGGCAGCGTAAGCTATGACTCCGCCGGCGTCAAGCTTTGGCGGACAGGCAAACATCAGGAAAAGCACGACGGCGTTGGTCAGCGTGCCTATCAGAAGCCAAGGGCGGAATTTGCCCCATCTGGTCTTCGTCTTTGCTACGATAACGCCCATTATGGGGTCGTTGAAGGCGTCAAAAACTCGTGCGGCAAGCAGTATTATGCCCATTGCCACGGTGATCGCGGCACGGGTCTTGTCGTCGAACCTTGCGCCTATAACGTCCTGAAAGTAGTAAAGGATATAGCTTGCCGAAAGCATGTAGACCATATCCTTGCCGACTGCTCCGAGACCGTAAGCTATTTTGCTAATCAGCGGGAGCTTGGATCTTGTTTTGGTTTCCATCGGGTTTTCCTCCTGATAAAAAGTTATGAGTTAATAAATTCAATTCCGGTATTAATTTAGTACGCTCGCCCGAACGGCGCTCCGTCCATTAATGGCTTTTCATTCACTGCTTGACTTTCAGCCCCATGGCGAGCTTTACCGCGTTGTATGCGCCGTCGTACAAACCCTGCGTTTTATTGAGCTGTATCGCGGAGCACATTTCATTAAGCAGCGTGTCTTCATTCAGGAACAGGTCGAGCATCTGCACTGTGTGTGGGATATCTTCACATTCCAATGTGCCGTCGCCCATCTCTGCGGAATGGATAGCGCCCCACCTTTCGTGCCCGCCAATGCGCTTTATAAACAGCTTGGGTATGGGGTAGAAGGCAAGCTCGCTCGGCTTTGTAACCAGTACGTCTGCCGAGCGCATCAAAAGGTTGGTGCAGTACACCGCCTCGAATATGTTTTCATGCCAGAAAACGTGTACGCCGCCGACTTCGCCCGATATTGCGCCATCGCAGAAGGCGCTCGTCTCCTGCCAATCGTTGAAGTGCTTTGCAGTGACGTTATCAATGCCGTCAACGCTCGCGGAAAGGTAATCCCATACGTTCTTGTAATCGCCGATATTGACATAAACCGCCGCCTTGCCGCTCTTTATATGGGGCATCAGGTGGTTAAGTATGGCGGCAAATATCTCCTTCTGAGCGCCGGCGCCGCCTATCGTCAAAAGAAAACGCATCGGCTTACCGCTCTTCTTCCTTTCAAGCCTTGCCGCGCAGTCTGCCTCTATATTGGCGACGAGCTCGTGGTCGATATAATGCCCTGTGTAAACGAGCGAGTCCGCGGGCATGGGGGAGAGCACGTCCTTGCCGCGCATACCGTTCAAAATGCGGTAGCCCATGTATGACTGCCTCGTTTGTACGGTGTGCACGCTGCCCTCCGAAAGGTGCAGCGCCATTGGCCAGTTATCGGGTATGGCGTTGACCACATACTTCATACCTGCGTGTACGGCAGCCTGTGCAGGCCAGACGTGCGTGCCGATAACGGGGATCTCCTTCGGCACGTTGCGGTAAACGGGAGCCATAAGCTCTGCGTTCTTCTGATCGGAGGAGTTGTACGAAAGCTTGCGGAAGCCCTCATAATTCATAGGCTCCCAGAAGAATTTGTTGAAGAGCTTGCTCTTTTGCGAGAGCCTCGAGCCCATGGAGTAGAGGTCGTTCTGCGCGCCGATGACCTTGGTGCAGGTGGTCTCATTGAAGGAGTTGAGGTCCATCCAATACGGCGAGTACCCCAAGGCGTGCGCCGCCGAAGCCATCGCGATAGAGATACGGTAATGACCGAAGCCCATGCGTATATTGCCCACGATGATACCCTTTTCGGTATCGAAGGGAATATCGCCCTCGCCCTCGGCTATCCTAATGTCGCGCACGCCAAGCGGTCCATACAGCACTGCATTCTCTTGAAGCTTCGCAGGGTAATCGGCATTTGAGTCGTCACCGAACTTCCTTGCGTATTTCGCCTTGGATTTAAGGGATTTCTTGTAATCTCCGGAGGATATCCCGTTGCCGAAGATCAGCTTTGATCTGTCCTTCATATCAGCCTCCAATTTTAATCAGAGTTTTTTGTCATTAATGTCAGAGTATTTTTACCGTAAAATCAAGCTCAGCGGGAGCGCCCGAAAGAGGTATAAGCCGCAGCTTTGCCTCGCCGGCCTCGCCTCGGGTCTTTATGTATGCGCCGCCCATGCCTCCGCGAAGCTGCGCGATCCTTGGGCCGATCAATTCTATCGGACCCTCGGTCTCCAAAAGCACCGCTTCGTTATAGTAGGGCTGCACATTGTCGTGCTCGTCGCGCATTGTAATGCGTATCAGCGCAGCGTCATAGGTCATGCCCTCGCAAAGCTCGTATGATGAAGCCTCGGCGTTAAGGCGAAGCTCCCTCATGGGTCCCTTGAAAACCGAACGCACTGTTTCGCCGCCCTTTATCGCGTCAAAACGATACAGCGTAGCCTCGTCGCCCCAGTTGCTGTTGTACTTGCCGTATAGGGCATAGGCGTCCTCAAAGCTCATGCGGTAGCGCAGCATCAGCCATGCCGCCCTTAAAAGATGCTTGGGCTTTAAATGGGAGAAGCCGTAGCGCGAGGAGTAGTTTATCAGGTCGCGCACGTACTCCGCTTGCTTTGGCGCAAAGCTCTCGTCGTCGATAAGGCTCCCGATAAGGTCGTCTATCTCTATGGGAGGATGCAAAAGGCTTGAGTATTGTTTGCCCGCAGCGGCAAACTCCTTAATAAAACGACCGTTTTTATAAAGCCTTACCGAGTCTGCGTTGGTAAAGGCATAAAGCTTGCCTCGGTTTGCCGCGGGATGCTCGCCGATATCCATAGAGGAGGAAATTTCGAGCACGGGCTCCTGCTCCTGCTGAGAGGCGTATACCGCAGCCGCAAGCTTTTTGTTGCGGAACATATCGCAAACTCCGTGATAGCATATCCTGTCACCGCTGCCGAAATCGCGGTGAGTATTGTAATCCGCCATGCACCAGCCGAAGGAGCCCGCAATATCATCCTCGCCCGCAACGGCGTTTAATACGTTTGCGTGACGCAGCGCGTGGTCGAGCCTGTGCTCCTCGCAGTCAAAAGCCTTAGTGGGGAACATGTGTCCGTTGTATTCCGTAACGAGATAGGGCTTTTTAATATCGGGAGTGACCTTCTTCTTTTTCTCGACGCCGGCGTTCGTGCCGTCGTGAAAGAAATCGTTATAGGTGAAAACGTCTTCCAAAAGACTGCCCTTTTTATAGCAGCGGACGCCGCCCGTCTGCCTCGTGGGATCGAGCGCATGGGCAATGGCGTTCGTCCTGTTGTAAAGCCCGTCGTCATCACGCGACTCGTTTATCCTGACGCCCCAAAGTATAACGGAGGGATGATTGCGGTACTGCTCGACCATCTCAACCGTGTTTTGTACAGCCTGCTTTTTCCACTCATCGCCGCCGATATGCTGCCAGCCTGGTATCTCGGTAAACACCAAAAGCCCCAGCTCATCGCAGCGGTCTGTAAAGTGCTGCGATTGGGGGTAGTGGGATGTGCGGACTGCGTTGCAGCCCAATTCGTTTTTTAAGATATCTGCGTCAAACCGCTGAATTGAAGCGGGCGCGGCATACCCGATATAAGGATAGCTCTGATGACGGTTTAGCCCGCGGAGCTTTATCCTTTTGCCGTTGAGGAAAAAGCCTTCTGCTTTGAATTGGGCAGTGCGGAAGCCGAAGCGCGTCTCAACGCTGTCGAGAACACTGCCGTCTTTAATAAGCTCGGTCCGCTGAACGTAAAGAGAGGGCGAGTCGATATCCCAAAGCTTTGCTTCCTTGACAGTAAGCTTGGGGAGCGTGAATTCATCACCTTCTTCAACGGGCTCGGAGTACAAAGCTTCGAGCCTGTGCTCGTCGGCGGCGACTATTTCCCCATTAAAAATAATGCTGCGGCGCAGGGCAAACCCCTTGCATTCTCCGCTGACGGCAGCCTTGCAGGCTGCCTCGCCCTCGGCGTCTGCCATGACGAAGACGTCGGAGATGTGGGTCTGCTCCCGTATTTCAAGCGACGCCTCGCGGTAGATCCCGCCGTAGGTCATATAGTCTATAACAAAGCCGAACGGAGGGATATCGAGGCACTCTCTGCTGTCAACGGATATGGCTATCAGCGCCTCTTCGTTCGGTTTAAGCTCGCTCGTAAGCTCCGTGCGGAATGCGGTATAGCCGCAGTTATGCTCATTAAGCAGCTTGCCGTTGACGTATACCCGTGCCCGGTGTGCGGCGGCGCCGACGTTTAAAAATACCCGTTTGCCCGCCCAAGCCTCCGGTACGCGGATGCGGCGGCGATAACCGCAGAGCATTTGATATATGCTCTCGTCAAAACAGTTGTAAGGCGTGAGCGCACAGGTGTGCGGCAGCTCGACCGTCCGGCACTCCAAGGGCTCGCCGGCAAGGAAGGCGTCGCTCCACTCACCGGTAAACTCCCAGCCGCTGTTCAAACCCAATATCATATTGCCCCCGTTGCGGCGTTCATATAGTATGCTCCGCTTACTGTATATTTTAAACCAAAAGCGTCAAAAAGGCAATAGCAACGCGCGGGGCGGTTGATGTATTTGCGAAGATGTGGTAGAATTCATAAAAATATCACGGCGGCAGGTCTGCTGCCAAGGAAGGTGCAAATGACAGAGGTATTTAAAAGACAGCTCGATATAGACCCGGGTCTTGCCGACGCATCCGGTCGCCTGAGCTATCACGATGCTTTCAGAGCTTTTATGGATATCGCATCCCGTCATGCGGGCATGATAGGAGTAGGACTCAACGATATGAACGGCAAGAGCCTTTTCTGGCTTACAGTCAAGACAAAGGTGCGCTTTTTAAAGCGCCCGCGCATCGGCGATACAGTAGAAGTTACCACTTGGCCCGAAGCGCCGGAAAAGATCCGCGGCAACAGAAGCTACGTTATCACAAAGGACGGCGAAGAGCTTATCTGCGGCAAGACCGAATGGGCAGTGATGAATACCGAGACCCGCAGGATAGCACCCATGAAGGGTGTCTATCCCGAGGAGCTTCCCTTCAAAACGCCCTCCG
>CALEPU010000114.1 GCA_937913075.1 uncultured Clostridia bacterium | reverse complement strand
TTGGCACGGCTTTCGATTTCGATACAGAAAGGCCCTACGCCGAGGAGATCGCCTCGCACGGCGAAGAGCTTATCGCCTTTGAGGAGCGCTTCTTTGATGAAGCCCGCACAGCGCTTTGCCTGGCGGCCGAGCACACCGCTTCGGCGTTCGGCGTTGAGATAAAGAATACCGATTTTCAAGGCGACGCGCCTGAGTGGCAGCTCGTTGCCGCGCTCGCATGGGCTTGCGGCGAACAGCAGACCGCAAAGCTTTTAAGATCCGGCTGCACAGTCGATATCGACTATAAGGACGATAAGCTTACTGCAAGGCTTTCCTTCGCCGACGTCAACGATATTACCGCCGCGGCAGAGCCCGAGGAGGGCTTCTCCGCCCGTATGATATACAGCTATTTTCTCACGGTGTTCGATGATAAGCTCGTCCCCAAGGACTATCAAATGCCCGAACTCGGCGAGGATTATCTTCAAACGATCTCCTTCCCGCTTGCGCGTATGTACTTCTATAATTCGTGGTACGGACCGAGACAGTATTCGACCAGATACCATCTCGGCATGGATATACATTCCACGGCCGACACAAGGATTTTCTCCTGCACTGAAGGGACGGTCACCGCAATAGGGTTCAACGAGATAGCGGGGTATTACGTCGTCGTGACCGACCCCGCCGGTTACGAGTACCATTATTATCACATGATTAGGCGGACGGAGCATGTTTCCGTCGGCGATACCGTGGAAAGGGGAGAGGTCATAGGCAACGTCGGCTCGACCGGCAATTCCGACGGCTATCATCTGCATCTTTCCATAATAACCCCCGAGCATATACACCTTAATCCCTATTACGTCATGTGCGCGGTCAGGGATATGGGCGGCTGAGCCTTGCGGGGTTCCGCTTTTTATCATTGTCAAAGGCTGGTTTTAGACCATGGAAGTAAAAAGCTCAAAATTCAAATCCTTCCTGTCCGCTCATGCTTCCGAGCTGATCTCCGTTGTGCTGCTTACAGCGACGCTTGCTGCGTTCTGCCCGTGGCTTTTCTCAAAGGATGATGTAACGGTTTACGGTATCGCCGCAGCAACCCTAAGCCTTGCGGTTTTCGAGCTTGCGCTGATGCTTGCGATACCCCGCGCCGTTCGCTTTTTCAGAGGCGAGGCGGAGAGCTCGCCGGCGGAGCTTCTGGGGGAGAGGAGCTCTGTGCGCAGCCGCCTGCATCCTTTGCTGCGGGTGTTTGCAAACGTGCTTGTATCGAGGATCATCGTCATACTGCTTGCCTATGCCATGTCGATGCTGTTCTTCGGATATCACGGCTCTCTCTTTGCGACCTTAAAGTCGATATGGTACAAGCTCGATACCGACGCCGTACACTACGTCAACATTGCCGAAAACTGGTACACCACCGAGTTTCCCGACGCTTGGGCGCTCGTGTTTCTGCCGCTGTATCCCCTGTGCATAAGAGCGGCCAACTTCATATTCCATGACAGCTTCGTGTCAGGCTTCGTGCTGAACCTCATATTCTCATCCGCGGCGGGCGCGGTGCTTTACGAGCTTGCCCTCTGCGATCTGGGCAGAAGGGCCTCGCGCTTTGCGGTGTTCTGCGCCTTCGCTCTGCCTGCAGCGATATTTTATGTCGCTCCCATGAGCGAGCCGCTCTTCCTGCTGCTCTCCGCCGCCACATTGCTCGCTCTCAGGAAGGAGCGCTTCCTCGCAGCGGCGATAACCGGCGCGCTCGCATCCTTCACGAGATCTCTGGGCATAGTAATGATAGTGCCCTTTGCGGCGGAGGCGGTGCACTGCCTCATCCGCAGATATAAAAACGATAAGGCGGAGCAGGGCAAGGAAAAGGCGGGCAAAAAGCTTTTGGGCTCCGCGATAAAGCTCTGCCTCTGCGCCGTGCTCATGTGCAGCGGCACTGCGGCGTATCTTCTTATAAACAAGCTGCTCTGGGGCGATTGGTTCAAGTTCATGCAGCTCCAGAAGGAGAACTGGTATCAGAGCATGGGCTGGTTCTTCAACACCGCCTCCTATCAGACGGAAAACCTCGTAAAAAGGTTTTCCGAGGGCGACGTCAATACGGCGATATCCCTCTGGCTGCCGAACCTCGCTTACATCTTCGGCGCGCTCGCGGTTTTCATCTCCACGGCAAGATATTTGCGGACCTCGTACGTATTGTATTTCGCAGCGTATTTTGCCGTCGCCATCGGCGCTACATGGCTGCTCTCGGCGCCGCGTTACCTCACCGCGCTCGTGATACTGCCGCTTGCCATTGCCAAGCTTTGCGAAGGCAGGGACGACGGCAAGGGACTTGCGAGAGCAAGAGGCAAGGCGGTGACAGTTTCTGCGCTGCTTTTAACCGGGCAGGTCTTCTACCTCGCGTTTTACGTCATGCGCTATAAGCTTTATTAAGGGGGAATGAAATTTGCAGGAGTATTATTACTATCTTATCGCCGTATTCGGCATTATGATACTCGGGCTCATCGCTCAGGCGAGGGTGACCTCGGTATTCAATAAGTATTCGCAGATGGCCTCGCTCTGCGGCAAGAGTGCCGCGCAGGTCGCCTCCGAGCTGCTTTCCTCTCACGGCAGCAGCGTGGGCGTCGCCTGTATACAGGGCAGCCTTACGGATAATTATAACCCACGCACGGGTAAGGTGTCGCTAAGCCAAACGGTGTATTCTTCAAGCAGCGTCGCCGCAGTTGCCGTAGCCGCGCACGAGTGCGGGCACGTTATGCAGTACGAGCAGGGCTATACCCCCATAGTCCTGCGCAACAAGCTGCTGCCCGTTGCCAATATCGGCGCAAGATACTCGTATCTGCTCGTTATAGTAGGGCTTATCATGGGCGGGCTCGGTTATTACGTCAGCCTCGTCGGCGTTGCGCTCTTCGCCTTTGCGTTCATATTCCAGCTCATCACCCTGCCCGTCGAGCTCGACGCTTCGAGCCGTGCGCTCGATATGCTGGAGGACGGCGGCTATCTCGTCAGCAGCGAGCATGCCTCCGCCGCCCAAAAGGTGCTCCGCGCCGCCGCCTTTACCTATTTCGTCGCGGTGCTGTCCTCCGCGGTTACCCTGCTGCGGCTCATGTCCGTCGCATCATCCGGAAAAAGAAACTGATACCTTTAAAGACCGTTTTGCCGCCCTGTGTGGGCGGCTTTTTTAATCGCACAGTATTTCTGCATTATTTACGCAGCATTTTTCAAATTATTCATAATTAGGGGGTACAAATTCGGACGATTATGTGTTATTATTATATGAGGATAAAAAGGCATACGGTGCCATCCTGTGCCTTTTTTGCGGCGGCTGCCCCGAGGTCGCGCGAATATAAAGCATTTTTCGGGGGGAAAGGATATCCGTAATTCATCGGTTACGGCATGACTTAATATGTCAATATCCGATATTTTTGCCGCGATAAGGCTCGGCTTTTCGGAGTTCAGGATACAGGATCTGCTTGATATACTGATAATCGCCTTCGTCATATTCAAGCTTATTCAGTTTACCACGAATACGAGGGCTTACCAGGTTATAAAGGGCGTGGCGGTGCTGCTGCTGGTGTTCATCATCTGCAACGTGTTCAACCTGATCACGCTTAAATACCTGCTCAACTCGTTCATCGTATCCGGTATCGTCATCGTTGCGGTCATATTCCAACCGGAATTGAGGCGCGCTTTGGAAAGGCTCGGCAGGATAAAATTCAACCTCGTCTCACGGGAGACGCCTTCCTTTGAGATAGTCAATCAGCTCAGCCGTGCCGTTGAGAATATGTCGCGGCGCAAGGTCGGAGCGCTCATAGTGCTCGAGCGCAACACCAAGCTGGGCGATTACGTCAACACCGGCACTGTAATCGACGCGGAGATTTCCGACGCGCTTATCGAAAACATCTTCGAGCCCAAGACCCCTCTGCATGACGGCGCAATGATAATAAGGGAAGGACGCATTTACGCCGCCGCCTGCGTGCTGCCGCTGTATGACGATCCGTCGCTCGCGCCGGAGCTCGGCACGAGGCACCGCGCTTCGCTCGGCATTTCAACCGTGAGCGACAGCATCACGATAGTCGTATCGGAGGAAACGGGCATCATATCCTACGCGCGTGACGGCAAGCTCGTGCGGAGGGTCGATCACGATACTCTGGAGGATCTCTTAAACAGTCACTTCGGTCAGCAGGAGCGAAGCTTTGCATTATTCAACAGGAGGAAGGACGCAGATGGAAAAACAGAGGAATAAGTATACCCTGCCCGCCTTCTTCCGCAGGGATAAGGCTAAAAGCGATACCGTTTCAGTCAGGGACGACAGCAGAAAGCCTTGGAACTCCATGGCAATAGTCAAAAAGATATTCTGGGGAGTTACGGCGGTGCTTGCCGCCATGCTGCTTTGGGGTTACGTGCTGCTTACCCAAAATCCGGACAGGCAAAAGACCTTTAACGGCATAGAGGTAAAGCTCGAGTCCGGCAGCGAGGCCGATCTGCTCTATAAAAACCTTATGGTCTACGGCAGCATTTCCGAGCTGCTGCAGGACGTATCGGTCACGGTCTCCGCTCCCCTTAACGATATCACCAAGCTTGAACCCGCCGATATCACCGCGACAGTCAATTTCAACGATGTGCACGGCTCGGGCGTTACAAGGATAAGGATCAGGGCGGCAAGCACCACGGGCAGCGTCGTCGCCATAGAGCCCTCGTATATCGACGTTGATATCGACGATATCACGACGCGAACCATCTCGGTCGATCAAACCTTCGAGGGTGAGCTCGAGGATGGCTACTGGCACGGCACGCCTACGGTCTCGCCGAGGTCGATCTCCATCAAGGGCGCAAGACGCGACGTTGAGAGCATCAAAACCGCCATCTGCCGGATAGACCTTGACGGGCTTGCCGAGTCGATAAATCACTCCGTCATATTAACTCTCCTCGACGAGGAGGGGGAGGAGGTCGATTCCGCAGTGCTGCTCGAAAGCATACCCTCGGTCAACGTGCAGATGCAGGTTTTACCGTATAAGCTCGTGGACATCAACTATACAATTGCCGACGAGCTTGACCCGGGGCTTGAGATAACCTCGGCTATCCTCAGCACCGACCAGGTCACCGTTGCCTGCGATGCGGAAACGCTTTCGCAGCTCTCCTCGATAGAGGCGGATCCGATCTACGTAGGCGATTACTCCGTGCCCGGTATTTACGAACAGACGCTTCAGCTTTCCGGCATACCCGAGGACGCGGTCATAATCGACAACACAAACCTCCGTACCGTTAAGCTCACCATAATGGTGATAGAGGTCAAGGACGAAAAGGTGTTTGAGAATATGGGCATAACTCTCACAGGCAGACGCGACGGCTGTATTTACGCCTTCTACCTGCCCGACGAGAACGGCAATTTAGGCGAGCCGCTCGTGCGTCTTGCCGCCAATATCGTCATTTACGGACCTCACAGCACGGTCGAGGCGGTCACCTCCTCCGATCTCATGCTGCTTCTTGACGTATCGGGTCTCGGAGAGGGCGCCTACGATCTGCCGCTGCGCCTCGTTTGGAACACTGCCGTCGCTCCCTTGGAGAGCATTGAGTTCCCGACGACGGTGCACGTCGTCATAACTCTCGGTGAGCAGTGATAAAGCCCTGACGTTTGCATACGGAGGAAAAGACTTTTTACAAGAGAGGCAATATGAAGTTAGTCGCAACAGATCTTAAAATGCCCTTCAACGCTGACGAATCCGCGCTGAAGCTCATGATATCCGCCGCAACGAGGATACCGGGGGATAATATTAACAACATTCGAATAGTTCGCCGCTCGCTGGACGCAAGGGATAAGAACGACATACTGTTTATCTACTCCGCTGCTTTCGAGGTGACGGACAGGGATTACGACAGGTACTACCACAACTTTGCAAGGAACATCGGCAAGGCGGCTGATAAGGCTCCCGCGCCGCAGGTCAAGGGCGAGCAGCCCCAGCCCGCGCCGGTA
>CALEPU010000113.1 GCA_937913075.1 uncultured Clostridia bacterium | reverse complement strand
GCCCCAGATCAGGGACATGGCGGGGGACAACGGCATGACCGGCGAGAGGGCAAAGGAGCTTGCTGCGAATACCATGAGCTTTGCGGTGATGGCGGCGCTTGAAAACGAGCAGGGGGATATGCTGAAAGTGACGCAGACCGACTCCGAGAGCTATCTTGTAATTGCAGATACGGCAAAGCTCAACTGCGTCGCTTCGCTCGCCTCGGCAGACGCAAGACAGCGCATGGAGAGCATCGGCAGGGAGGGCGTTACGCTTTCCCTCGGCGACGTCAGCGGGTCGGTGCTCTTAGGCGGCAGAGGTCCGCAGGTCAAAATAGGCTTCGCGCCGGTCGGCAGCATCACAGCCGATACTGTATCAAGCCTCAAATCGGCAGGCATAAATCAGTGCATTTACAGTGTCGATTTAAAGCTCACGGCACATATACAGGTGGTGCTCGGCGGCAGAGCGCAGGTCATAGAGGTGACAGGCATATCACCCATTTGCCAGACGGTCATCGTCGGCGAGGTGCCGCAGGTGTACACCAACGTCGCGAACGAAGAGGATATGCTCAACCTCATTCCGACTGATATCCCGTAAAGCAAAGCTCAAAAAACTCTATTATATTGCCGAATACCTCGGGTTGAAGCGTCCCGTCCTCTCGGTAGAGGACGCCCGTATGATCGCCGCTTGTAAGCAAAAAGTATGCATTTCCGCCTTCAAGGTCATCCCTGTGGGAGTAGAGCGACCGCGAAAAAGCGGGCACGACGGAATCCTCCGCGCCATGTATCACAAGCACGGGAACGTCGGATGCGGCGACGTCAGATGATGCTGAGGCGGTGACGTTAGCAGGCCCGCATACTATCGCCTGATATAGCCAGAGCGCAGGCAGATTTGCGTAGGTCAACGCTGAGCCGACAAACCCGCTTGATGACCCCAAAACAGCGTCCATGGGACTGTTTGGCGCGCTGACCGATACCACGCCGGTGATATCATGCCTCGAGGAAACAGCGCGGCAAACGGCATATCCCCCGCGGCTGTGACCTATTAAAAACAGCGCGTTACAGCCCCAAAGCTCCGCTTTCTCAACAAAACCGAGGCAAGCATCAATATCGTCAACGCTCCTGTAAAAGCTCACCGCGCTGTTGCCGCCGCTGCCGCGGCAGCCCGTGGGGTCGATGGCGAAAACGCAGTAACCCTCGCGCAAAAGCGCCGCAATAAGCGGCAAATGATCCTCAAACCCGGCGCGCATACCGGGCAAAAGCATAACGAGAGCAGAGCCATCGCCCGTGTCCTGCGGCTTGTAAAGCCTTGTACGAAGCGTTTCCTTGCCGATAGAAACTCCAAAGTCCTCAGTATCTGCGGCAAGTATATCGTCAAAATCCTCCTCACTGTAAGCGGCGGGCAGGTCATAGCCGTCGAAAACGCCGTCGAAAACGACCTTCGTCGCCGCCATGTCGAGAAGAAATGCGGCGAGAAGTATAATTGCGGCTATGGCAGCCCTTTTTTTTGAAGACCCTTTTTTCATGCCTCGGGCTCCCAAATTCCCAAACTGTATTTTGCGTAAAGTACGCGGTGCACGCTTAGATCTATGCGCTCTGCCGACAGGCTCCCGTTCTCGGCTGCTTCATACAGCGCTTCCATTATGCTCCTCTGTACGGAGTACGAAGCGCCGCAGAGCACGATATCTCCGCCGGAGTTGATAAATTTTACCGCCGCATCGCCCGGCTTGTACTGTGAGAGCATACCCTGCATGAGAAAATCGTCGGATATGACGACTCCGTCAAAGCCGAGCTCCTGCCTCAGCAGCCCGTCCAACACCTTGGAAGAAAGGCAGGCGATATCGTTTTCGTCGAGTGCAGGGTAGAGCACGTTTGCTGCGAGCACGCAATCAACGCCCGCTTCTATTGCCGCGCGGAATGGCACAAGGTCGTATTCGTAAAGCTCTGCCGCGGTCTTGCCGACGGTCGGCGTTACCTTGTGCGAGTCACCGTCGGCGCTGCCGTGTCCCGGGAAGTGCTTTGCGGTCGACAAACAGCCGCCGTCATGCAGCCCATTGATTATCGCCGTGCCTATTTCACACGCGACCTGCTCGTCGGAGGAGATTACCCTGCTGCCGAGAAATGTGGAAAAAGGATCCTCGGCAACGTCCGTGACAGGCGCAAGATCGAGGTTTATCCCGATCGAGCGAAGCCTCTCGCCTACAAGCTTAAACTGCTCGTAGGCTGCTTCTGCGCCCATGGTCCCAAGCTTGTTTGCGGAGGGCAGCGAGGGCTCCCATTTAAACCTCTGCACAGTGCCGCCCTCAACGTCGACGGAGTAAAGCCTCGGTATCCCGCAGGGATTCATGGCGTTGAGCTTTTCGACCAACCCCGCCATGGCGTCAAACCCGCCCGAGCCGTCATCCTTTTTTACGTTGCTGCCGACGAAAATAATATTGCCGACGCCGTATTCTTCGATGATTTCCGCGAATTCAGCGTCCGGCTCCTCTGTGCCCCCGAAGCCGAACATTACGAGCTGCGCGAGCTTATCCTCTAAGCTCATGCCGCCGACGTATCTGTCAATGAGTTCCTTAACGTCAGGCGCAGGCTCCTGTGTCGGCTCCGGTGTATCCGTCGGAGCTGAGGCGGCGGGGGAGGGCAGTTGTGATACCGCAGGCGCCGAGGTATAGAAAGCCGCATCGGCAGTGTTTGCCGGTGCGGTGTTGTTTCTTATTGAGCACGCACAAGTGCCGGCGGTAAGTACCGCAAGCAGAGTGCAAAGTGCACTCCTTATTTTATTGGCGCTCATGCACCGCGCCTCGCATGGGGAACAGAGGAGTCGCTGCTCGCTATCGAAATGAAATAGCGCGGCGTCGGCGCCATGCTTATAATGGGCTCCGAGCCGTTGAATTCGTATTCGTCGGTTATAATAACGTCATCAACACGAACGTAGCCCGCTGCGCCGTCTGCGGTAACTGCGTAATACCAATTGCCAAGGCTTGCCCAAAGGGTCATGCTCTCGCTCGAGAGCGCCGCGGCGTCCTCGGCGAATATGCTCGGCACGGGGTATAGCAGGGCGCCCGCCTTCGCCTCGGCGGTGTAGAGCGTAAATACCGCGTCTGCGGGAGCGGGGAACATATCTATGCTGACAAATTTATATGACATATAGCCCATATGCCCGTTGGAGAGCACGTTGTACCATCTGCCGTCGCGGGTAGAGGATATAATATCTATATGGTCGCCGAGCTCAATAACATCCAAGACGGTATCTGCGGCTATCCTCGGCTCAGTTCTTATGTATACAGTGCCGCCCATGCATCTGCCGTATGCGCTTGCGTCGAGCGTGGTAAGCAGCGGAGCCTCGGGATTGGCCTCGGTTATCTCAATGGAAACAAAGTTGGGATAGTAGAAGGAAAGTATCTCGCGGTATGTCTTGCTGCCGTATTCGGGCTTTGCCATAGCCGCCGCTCCGTCCTGCGAGAGCCCTATGCCGTGCCCGAACCTGCAAAGGTAAAGCGTGTAGCCGCCGGACGTCCCCACTCCCCAGAATATCTTAAATGCGGAGTTGAATACGCAGGGAGCCCACGAATTGTATACGTCGCCGCTGCCGTCGTAATCCTGCAAAGCACGCTCCTTAAGCTCCTTTGTCTCGAAACTGAGCTCCAAATCGAGCTGTGAGCCGTTCGGCGCGGCAACCGTCGCGCGCACGTACATCATTTTCATATTGCGCTGAGTGCCGGATTGGGGCATATAGCAATACGCCTGATCTATCGAAACAACGCTGTTATATGCAACGCCGTAAGCCGCACGCGCCTTGCTCAGTATAAAGTCGAGGAAGCGGCTGCCGTATTCGTCGGGCGCGGTCTGCGGACCGAAGCTTATATGCATGGTTTTGCGATTTTTCGAAGCCGCAAAATCAACGCTGTCGATGCTGACGGAATATGCCATGTCGTAGGAATGTCCGCCGAAGGCGATAGATGGCAGGCTGGTCTCGCCGCCGTTGGAGGCGCCGAAGAAGGTGGGTATTATTTTACCGTCGTAGGAGAGCCCCTCGCCTATAACGTCAAGGCAGTATTGCAGCGTTGTGAGCACGTTGGGATCACGCGAATAGCCCCTGTACTTCTGGTAAAGAGAGTCGCAGTAGCCGTCCTTGACGTCCCAATACGGTTCGTTTGCCATGAAGGACATACCGAAGCACTTTGCCGCTATCGCCTGTGCCTTCAATGACTCGGGAGGGCAGGTATAATTCATTTCATACCCCACAACGCCGTAAATGTAGTGTGCAAGCGGCACGTGGTTGACGACCATCAGACCGCCGTTGCCGTCGGTGCCGAAGACGAAATTTCCGAGGTAGCTGAAGCCGTTGTTGGCGGGCGTTGACCTCGAATAGCCGCTGATGTCGGAGTAAAGCGTGGCATAGCCGGCCTCATGGCTTACGTAAACGCGGTTAAGCTCCAGCTTCTCGCCGGAGGCTATAAGAGCGCCCTCCTCGTTGTAGGCGTTGATAAGAGCGCCCTCTTTTCTTATAATGACGCAGCAGCCCTCCAAGCCGTTGCCGTTAAGACAGTACATCTCGCTTTTAAAATAATACTCTCCGTGCAGCACGAGCCTGACGGCGTATTTCGGCTGTTCATCATTCGTATCGAGAGTTATAAGCACTCTTATAATGCTGAAATCCATATCATAGGACTCGTTCATCTTTTTGGTAATCGAGCCGCCCCTCATAAAAAGAGAGCTCCACGCCTCGGTCTCGTCGGTTAAAGAGACGCCGCTGTCCGCCGCGCCCTCCTCCTCGGCAGAGGAGCCCTTGACTGCGGCCTGCAGCTCCGCAGAAGATGTCCACGCAACGGTATGGCTCGGCGCAAGGCAGAGCGCGAGCATTACCGCGGCAAGCAGCGCCGCAATGCGTCTCAGGTTGTTATTTACAGCAATACAGTTCATTTTTCCTCCGAATTATAGCCGTTCAATATAAGCCTTATCGCCTCCGCCGCAAGCGTCAGCCCGAAGGCGGCGGGCACGAAGATCGCGCTTGCGGGCGCGTTGTCCTTCATATCCGGATCGGGAGCCTTCATCAGCGGCACTATGGGCTGCTCGGCGGAGTAAACCACTCGCAGACGCTCGATCCCTCGCTTTTTAAGCTCACGCCGCATGACCCGCGCAAGCGGATCGACGGACGTTTTGTATATATCGCCCACCCTAACGAGCGTTGCGTCGAGCCTGTTTCCCGCGCCCATCGAGGAGAGCACCGGTATGCCCATGCGGCTCCCGGCCTCTATAAGGGCAAGCTTCGCCGTCACGTTATCCACCGCGTCGATTATGACGTCGGCGTCCGCGGGTATCAGCTCGGCGGCATTGCCACGGGTGATAAAGGCGTCGCAAACCGTGACGGAGCAATCCGAAACGTCGCTCAAATGCAAGCGCATGGCTTCGACCTTTGCCATGCCGAGAGTGCTCTTTTTAGCGCAGACCTGACGGTTGAGGTTGCTGGGCTTGACCCTTGCGCTGTCAACTATCGTCAGCCTGCCCAAGCCGCATCTTGCAAGCGCGTCGCATGCACTGCCGCCAACGCCGCCCACGCCGAACACGGCAGCGTGAGCGTTTTGCAGCCGCTCCTCGGCGTCGACGCCCAGCAGCATAGCCGTTCGGTAAAAGCTCTCCTTCATAAAAAACACTTCCGTTTGCAGTATCCTCTAATTTAATTCTACCAGAAAATCCGCCTCGTTGCAATAGCCCGCAGGCGGTTTCGCAAATTGTCACAAAGTATTCAAAAAATGCTTTTGCCTCCATTGTTATTCGGAAGACGCAGAGCAGGTGAAAAGCTCCGAGGCTGCTGTCTTGTATACCCGACGATTTTGTGATATAATTTCAACGCAAAAAATTATTTCACGGAGGTAATGGTCTTGGTAAGTAAAAGCATAGCCGCCGCCGTCCTCAACGAGGCGTTGAAGACGGGCGCGGATTATTCCGAGCTGTTCATGCAGGACAGCGAGTTCAACGAAGTCAACATGATCGACGGCAGAGTCGAGAACGCTTCGTATCAGCGTAAGGTCGGCGCGGGCGTGCGTGTGTTAAAGGGCACATCCAGCGCATACGCCTACACCGCCGATACGAGCGAGCAGGCAGTTATGGAGGCAGCTCGCTCCGCTGCCGCTGCGCTTAACGGCGTAAAGGAGTTTGAGAGCAAGTCGTTTGCAGTACGTCAGGGCTCGGCGCCCTATGAGCGCCGCTTTGCCGACGTCAGGAACGACGAGCGTGTTGCGCTCCTTAGAGAGGGCAGCGCCGCCGCAAAAGCGTACTCTCCCGAGATAACGCAGGTCACAGGCAAGTATTTAGACGCCGACCATCGCATCATGGTCTGCAATTCCGAAGGCGTCTGGGCTGAGGATGTAAGACCGCGCACAAGGTCCTTCATCACAGCCGTTGCCATGAAGGACGGCGAGGCGCAGACGGGTTACGTCTCTCCCGGCCTCGGCATGGGCTTCGAGGCTTACCGTCAAATAGATATGAAGCAGACCGGCGAGGAGGCTGCGCGCATAGCTGTTACTATGCTCCATGCGCCCGAGTGTCCCTCGGGAGCGGTGCCCGTTGTAATAGACGGCGGGTTTGGCGGCGTTATACTGCACGAGGCCTGCGTTCATTCGCTCGAGGCGACAGCGGTAGGCAGGGGCAACAGCGAGTTCTGCGGCAAGCTCGGTCAAAAAATCGCGTCCTCCATAGTCACCGCCGTTGACGACGGTACCATGAAGGGCGAGTGGGGCTCCATAACTTATGACGACGAGGGTACTCCTTCCCAAAGGAACGTGCTTATCGAGGACGGTATTTTAAAGACCTATCTCGTCGATCTCTTGGGCTCCCGACGTATGAACGGGCATCCCCTCACGGGCTCCTCCCGCAGGCAGGATTATACCTTCGCTCCCACCTCCCGCATGACGAACACCTTCTTCGCACCCGGCAAGGACGATGAGGAGGAGATGATAAGGACCATGGGCGAGGGGCTCTTCGCCGCCAAAATGGGCGGCGGGTCCGTCAATCCCTTAACGGGCGAGTTCCAGTTCGCCGTTACAGAGGGCTATTGGGTCAAGGACGGCAAGATCTATTCGCCTGTCAGGGGAGCAACGCTAATAGGACGCGGCGCGGACGTGCTTATGAAGATAGACCGTATCGGCCGCAGAATGTGGCTCGGTCAGGGCATGTGCGGCTCACAGTCCGGCAGCATTCCCACAAACGTCGGTCAGCCCCGTATTCGTGTGTCCGAGATAACCGTCGGCGGCAAAGGAGGAGCATTATGATGAAATTTGAGGATTTTAAGAAAGCCGCTTTCGATGCAGCGCTCGAAAAAGGCTGCACCGCCGCGGAGGTACTGCTCACCGATGAGGAGCAGTTTTCGGTCAATATTCAAAAGGGCGAGATAGAGGATTATGCCTCCGCCCATTCCTTCGGGCTCAATCTGCGCGTCAGCCTTAACGGCAGGGACGGCTATGCCTATACCGAGCTTTTGGAGGAGCCGGAGCAGCTTGTGGAGAGGGCAATGGACAACGCGGGGACTATTGAGTCCGATGACGATCATCCCATGCAGCCCGCCTGCGAGTATGTCGAGGTCAAGGCTCCAGAGTGCCGCGCAATGGATATGACCGCGGATGAAAAGATAGCATATGCCAAGCAGCTTGAAGAAAAGCTCCTTGCTGCCGATCCCCGCGTGCTTCGTTCGGAGACCACGGCCGTCGCCACCGTCAGGGTAACAAAGCGCCTGCATAATACTCTGGGGCTCGCCGCCGATAAGACGGGCGACCTGTGCTACTCCGTTATAGTGCCCATAATGCAGCAGGGCGAGGAGCTTAAAAACTCCGTAGCCTTCCGCACAGGCGACGAGATCTTCGATATAGACGGGCTCGTTAAGGAGGGCGTCGACGGCGCTGTCGAGCAGTTCAACGCTTCGCCCGTTCCCTCGGGCGAGTACAAGGTCGTGCTGCGCAATAACGCCGCTGCGGATATGCTCGCGGCGTTCTCCTCGATGTTCTCCGCCGACGCCTGCCAGAAGGGGCTTTCCCTGCTCGCAGGCAGAGAGGGTCAGTTCATCGCAAGCGAGGCAGTCACAATAATGGACGATCCCTTCTATGCAAAAAATCCCCGTGCCTTTGACGACGAGGGAGTTCCCTCCGTTACAAAAAAGGTCGTTGATAAGGGTGTCTTGACCACCCTCCTGCACAACCTCAAAACGGCAAAAAAGGCTGGCGTCGCCTCCACCTCCAACGGCGGCAGATCGTCAAGCGGTCCCGTCGGCGTTTCGCCCTCAAACTTCTATATCGTTGAGGGCGAAAAGAGCCTCGACGAGCTCATTGCCGCCATGCAGAACGGTCTCGTAATATTCGATGTCAGCGGTCTCCACTCCGGTCTCAACCCCGTCAGCGGCGATTTTTCCCTCATCGCGAAGGGTCTGCTCGTCGAGGACGGCAAGGCGGTGCGCTCGGTCGATCAGATCACCGTCGCGGGCAATTTCTTAAAGCTCATGCAGAGTATAACCGAGGTAGGCAGCGACCTCAAAATGGGCATTCCCATGGGCGCCGTCGTCGGTTCGCCTTCACTGCTGATTGAAAAGCTCGTCGTATCGGGCTCGTAAGAATACAAGCCTTAGCACAAAGAAAATAAGACCGTCGACGTGCAGCCGGCGGTCTTTCGTATACCGAATTGTTCTAAGGTCCGATCACTTTTTCAGCAATCCCCCGAGCAGTATAAAATGCTGCGGAAGATGTCCGCCGTCCGCCCAAAGGACTTTTTCACCGAAAAAGTCCTCGATGCTCCTTATGACGTCGCCGCCGATCGACTCTACTGAAAAACGCTTTTTCTCGGGAAAACGGCAGGGTTTACCCTCAGGCCTCGTGCAGCTCTCGCAAATATCGCATCCGCCCGCCGAGAGCGCCATGCTGCCGGGCGTCTCGCGCTCCATGGCAAAAAGCTCGTCAAGCAGTGCGGTCTTTATTGGCGCAAGCATCGAGTTGTAGAGCCTTGCAAGCTCCCCTCTCTCATGCTCCTCGCGGCAAAGCGCCTCAGGCAGCACGACCTTCTTGCCGTACAGCAGCAGCCTGTTGTAGCCGCGCCATATCTCAATGGGGGCAAAATCGTATGGCGGGCAAGCCCATGCTTTGCCGTAGCCGCGGCACTCGGCGCAGCATGCGTTGAATTTTGCTATATCAACATACCTCGCGGCATACTCGGCGCAGTCCGTCTCACAGCTCAAGGTTATCACACTGACGTCATCCATTGCCGTTCCTCCCGTGAAATGAGCTTTACAACTATATTATAGCATAGAAACGCCCTTCACCGCAATGCACAGCATAAGACCTAAAAGGTTAGGCAGCAGCAGCGTGAGCGCCGTCCACTTTATGCTGTGGGTCTCGCGCTTTATTGTTAAAAGAGTGGTGGCACAGGGGGAGTGGAAGAGCATAAGAAGCATCATGCATAGCGCAGTTACCCATGTCCAGCCGTGCGCCGCCGTTACACCGGCAAGAGAGCCTATTGCCGTAACGCCGGCAATTCTGCTCTGCCCGGTGTAGATCATAAGCGTCAGCGGCAGTATAAGCTCGTTCGCGGGAAGCCCGAGAATAAACGCCATCAGAATACACCCGTCAAGCCCAAAAACTCTGCCTATTGGGTCGAGGAAACTCACGCAGCTTTCAAGCAGACCGTACTCGCCGAGCAGCCATATCAACAGACCGGCGGGCGCGGCAGCTGCGGCGGCGCGCGCAAGCACCTTTAACGTCCTGTCGAAAACCGATCGGACTATCACCTGCATTATCCGCGGCTTGCGAAAGGGCGGAAGCTCCAGCACGAAAGCCTTGCTCCGCCCGCGCAATACCGTGCGGGTAAGCAAATATGTCGTGCCGAGAGTCATAATAAATGCGAGCAGCAGCAGAGCCAGCATAAAAAGCCCCGAGAGCACACCGCCCGTATTGCCCGCGCCGACCATAATCAGGAGGACGGTTATCAGCGCCGCGAGCGCGGGAAACCTGCCGTTGCAGGGTATCAGCGCATTCGTAAGTATGGCGGCGAGCCGCTCGCGCCTGTCGCCGATTATTCGGCAGCCCGTCACGCCCACCGCGTTGCAGCCGAGTCCCATGCACATCGTCAGCATCTGCTTGCCGCAGGAGCCGCATCGGCAAAAGCACCTGTCGAGGTTGAACGCCATCCGAGGCAAAAAGCCGAAGTCCTCGAGCAGAGTAAACATGGGAAAGAAAATCGCCATCGGCGGCAGCATAACGCTTATTACCGTAAAGAGCGTCAAAAGCATGCCGTCGCAAACGGCTGATATGAGCTTTGGCGCGATCCCTGCCGCAGTCATGCCGTGCCGTATGTTTTCGAGCAGCCATTGAGACCCGCGCGATAACAGCTCCGATGGATAGTTCGCGCCGACCGTAGTGATATAAAGCACGAGCGCAAGAAGCAGCAAAACCGCGAGCCTTCCGCTAACCTTGCCCGTAAGCAGCCTGTCGAGCTTAAGCCTTTTCGCGCTGACCGCGTCTGCATCCTTTTCGCAGCAGGCGGCGGCTATCCTCTCAGCGCTGATCCAGATCGCTGCGGAATTTTGCTTTCCCTCTCCCAAAAAAAGATTTTCGGAGATGTGATCTCCCGACAAGAGATAAGAACCCTCGCTGTTCTTCCCCTCGATACAGCGCTCTATCGCGCCGCAAAGCAAGGCAAGCTCGCTCCTCCTTATGCGGCTGACGGTCACCACCTCGACCCCGAGCATTTTTTCAAGCCGTTTTGTATCTATCAGCATACCGCGTCGCTTCGCCTCCTCAAAATAGTTAAGGCATACTACGGCTCGCTTAGTCAGGCTCAGCACCTGCTGAGCTATAAAAAGACTACGTTCAAGGCTGGTAGCGTCGCAAACTATAACGGTGCAGGCGGCGGCGCCGCTCAAAATAAACTCGCGGGCAACAAGCTCCTCGGGCGAAGCGGCGTCAAGCGAGTAGCATCCCGGCAGATCGACAAGCTCATAAGCCACGCCGGCATACGTGAAGACGCCCTTTGCCGTCTCGACCGTCTTGCCCGTCCAGTTGCCGGTGTGCTGTTTAAGCCCCGTCAGCGCGTTGAACAGCGTGCTCTTGCCCACGTTGGGATTGCCGCAGAGAGCGACGGCAGCGCGTATGGCTTCTGCCCTCCTTCCGCATGATCCTGCCATAGCTCAATCAAGCCCCCTTACGATTATTTTCTCGGCGTCTTTTGCGCGTATCGCTATCACCGCGCCGCGCACGGAGTATGCCGCGGGATCGCCGCAGGGAGCGTCAAACAGCCAGGTGAGAACCGTTCCTCCCGTCACCCCCATATCCTCCAACCGACCGCGCAATGCTTCGCTCTCGATGCGTATAACGCGGCAGGCGTTGTAAGGACTAAGCCTCGATAAGGCAAACTCCGCCATGCTTTCACCCCCTCATTCCATTCTATTAATATGTAAGAGGGCTGGGGATTGACAGCAAAAAAACACCGTGCATCAAAACCGATGCACGGTGCATAACTCTTTCGGTTTAACCGCCGAAGATTCTGTAAGCGCAGTAGAAGGTGCCGTACCAGTAAGCGGACTGGTAGGAGCGGATAACGACCTTGCCGTTGCGGCTCGAAGCGTCTATCATCATGCCGCCGCCAAGAGCTATCGCGACGTGTCCGCTCGTTGCGCCCATCTTGAACACTATTACGTCGCCGCGCTTTATGGAGCCAATGGAGTTTATCCTCTGGTATCTCGTGGTCGTGCGCCACATATACGAGGTCATGTAGCCCTGAGATACGCCCGCCTTGTTGAGACACCAGAATACAAAGCCGGAGCAGTCAAAGGCATTGGGGCCTTTTGCACCGCGCACGTAGGGACAGCCGAGCTTGCTTCTCGCGATGGAGATAAAGGCTTCAACAGTGCCCGTGGCATAGCCGGAGCCGCCGCTTCCGCCAGAGCTACCGCCGGAGCCGGAACCGCTCGTAACGGGGTAGCTGCTCCTCTTCGCGGAGGAGGAGAACAGCTTGTTCATGGTTTCCATGCCGACCTTGCCGTCAACGGTCAGTTTGTTGTTCTTCTGGAAGAGACGCACCGCCGCCTCTGTCACCGCACCGAAATACCCTGTAACGGCGGAGCTTCTTAAATAATTGAGCTCATAAAGACGGTTTTGTATGTTCTTTACGTCGCTGCCGCTCATGGTGCTCTCTATTTTGTTGCCCTTAGCCTCATTGCTTGTTAAAAGCCTCTTTGTGGAGGGACCGAGATAACCGTCGACAACAAGACCGTTGCGCTCCTGAAACCTCTTTACGGCGGTAACGGTGTCGCTGCCGTACTTGCCGTCGGGCTTGGTGGTAAGATAGCCCAAAAGATAGAGCCTGTCCTGATAAAGCTGCACCTCTTCACCCTCGGAGCCGATGTAGAGAGAGTTCGGCACAGCGTCCTCACTGTAAAGCGCTTCCTTAGTGGCGGGACCGACCTTGCCGTCTACCGTCAGACGGTTCTTCTCCTGAAAGCGCTTAACGGCCTCCTCGGTAACGTCGCCGAAGGTGCCGGTGACGGTGTCGATATAATCCAACTCGTAAAGACGCTTTTGCATTTCGGTGATGTCGGTACCCTTGTCGCCTATGCTCGCCATGTACTGCTTGGCGCCGTCGGACATCAAAAGATCGTAATCGGACTGATAGAGCTGACCCGTGACGTCAAGACCGTTGCGCCTCTGGAAAAGCATTACGGCGCTTGTCGTCATGGTGCCGTAATAATCCGTCGGCTCATCGTAGTCCATGTAGTTGAGCTCCATAAGACGGGTCTGTATATCTATGACCTTGTAATCCTCACAGCCGTAATAAAGATGTAAGGGCGCGGGAGTGTAATCCGGCGGCACGGTGGGCTCGGGCTCCTTTGTCGCAGCTGCCGTAGGCGCAGAGGTCGTCTCCGGAGCATACTGCGAGGCGTCTACCGAAACGGGTCCGTCAACGGGATCGTTTCCCGTATTATTGCGTATTACCGTGAATACCGTAATGAATGCAATAGCTGCGGCAAGAGCAAGTGCGCAGCCGCCTATGGGCCGCTTATGCTTCTTTACAAAGCCGGCGGCACGGTGCACAAAATTGCCGAGAGAAGTGTGAACGGTCTCACATACGCTCTTAGCTCGTTCAGCTAAATTCAAGTGACTCACCTCCTTACGATGTATGCAGTCACCCTATTATAACATATTTTTCACGGAAAGGATATTAACAAATATTGAATTTTTTTATTTGAGTGTACCGGCGTCAATGATAGGTTACACTCAAGGTGTGCAGGGAGGACCCCTTCGCGCTGTCAGGGGAAGGGTGGAGATTTTCGAACTCTTGAGAAAATACTACCCGACCTTGACAGCGGCGCACGCGGTATAATTATCCGCCCGTCTGCGCGGCCATATTTGTCCGCGCAGACCTTCGTTCATTTGATCCGCGCCCCGGGATGCTCTTGGTCGTAAAGAGCGAGGATCTGATTCGGTGATCGCATCCCGAGGCAGTGCTTCCAATAGGTGTTGGACTTTCGCTGATAGGCTGCCAGCTGCTTCCTGCCGTCCTCAAGGCTGTACATTCGAAGCTTCGAGTAAAAGCGTTCTCCGTCGATCCGGTTCTGCCTCTCGACCTTCCCGTTGTGCCTCGGTGTTGCGGGTCTGATACGCTGATACACTATCCCGCGAGCTTGCAGCTCTTGCTCGAAAAGAGTGAGATCGCTCTTGTCAGTTACCCACAGCTGCTTGGTGAATTCCGTGCCGTTATCCGTCTGTACCCTGTACACCTTGTACGGGAAGGCTTTGAGGAAGCGGATCAGAAAATCCCTTGCGCTGTATGTACTTCTTTCCTCGTACATATATCGGAACGTCCATCGGCTGTACTCATCTACGGCTATGAATTCGTAGTACTGCTTGCCGTCGACCGCACACTCTCTCGGTACATATTTGACGTCTATCTGTACCTTCTGTCCCGGGAACTCCGCCTTGGCGTATGGCTTGTTCTTGCGTTTCTTTCGCTTTTTCTCTTCGGCCTTGCCCTTCTTCAGCCATTCCGCTACTCGCTTAAAACCGCCGTAACTCCTTGTGTAGCCTGTCTGCTCTACGAGCTCCTGATAGACGAGTATCAGATCGCTCCATTCATGCCGCCGCAGCCTTCTTACTATCGCCAGTATCTCTTCCTCCGTGTGCGCTTTCGGACTGTGATGAGGCCTGTGGCTTTGATCCTCCAGACTGGCCAATGTACCATCGTACCTCTTCAGCCACTTATGCACAGTCTTTCGGCTGATATGATACCTGTCTGCTGCTTTTGTTACTCCGTGCTTCTTTGCGTACTCAATTAACCGTTGACGAAAGTGCGCCTCTGTGGTATTCTTCATTTCGGGGAACCTCTCTTTCGTGGAAGTTTTTGTGCAAGATTAACTATACCACATGGGTTCCCCTTTTCATACCCTTTTCTGTTACCTATCTATTGTACCAAAACAAAAATGCGTAAACAAGATGGCAATACGATGGCAAGTGCGACGACGCGGGCGTTCAGCGGCGGGGTTTGGGGCTGTTGACAGCGCAGCGTGAATATAATATAATATCCTTGGATAGATATATGCCGAAGCACGGCGTAACGATATCACATGAATAAGGAGGTATATCCCATGGCATTTTTCGACGAAGCGGGAAGGAAGATAAAAGAGGCCGGGCAGGACGTTTCCCGTACCACTAAAAACCTGACCTCATCAGTTAAGCTTAGCTCTGCGATAGCGGAGGAGGAAAAGAACGTCACGAGGCTTTATTGCGCCATCGGGCAGGAATATTTCGCACTGCACGGGGACGAGCCCGAGGAGTCGATAGCTCCTCATGTTGAGAGCCTTAAAGCTGCAAAGGCTCATATCGAGGAATGCAAGGCACAGCTTTTGAAGATAAAGGGGCTCATGCTCTGCCCCGGCTGCGGCGCGGAGATAGCGGAAAGCTCCGTATTCTGCAATTTTTG
Source organism: uncultured Clostridia bacterium (assembly GCA_937913075.1). GTDB lineage: Bacteria > Bacillota > Clostridia > Christensenellales > CAG-138 > UBA3857. The sequence continues at coordinate 6,168 of CALEPU010000113.1, read as the reverse complement.
CGGCATGAAGCTGCCGGAAAGGTCGGTTACCGAGGAGCACGAGGAAGGTGAAGATCCCGAGCCTTTGCGCTGCGTCCACTGCGGTGCGGAGCTTGCTCCCAATTCCCGCTTCTGCATAGTGTGCGGAGGCGCGGTGCCTCAGTCTTCCGAGAAAGCCCCTGCCGTTGACGAGCATATAAGCGAAGCTCCCGCGGCTCCTTCCGCAAAGCCCTACCCCACCATGAAGGCTTCGGATCATTTGGAGGGCAAGCCTCATCCGACGTTCGTCGCCTCCGAGCTTGCTGCCGAAAGTGCGGCTGTGTGCGAGGAATGTGCGTCCTGTATCGAGCAGCCCTCGGTGGATGAGGTCATCGAAAAAGCCGAGGAAGCAACAGAAGCCGCAATTGCCGAGGTCAGCGAGGCAGCGGACGCTGTCGGCGATGAGATCGCAGAGCAAATAAAGGACGCGTCAGCCCTCATAGCCGAGGACGTTCTCGCCGCTCCCGAGCTCGATTTTGAAAAGCTTTGCGCCGAGGCGGAGACCGAGGCCAAGGAAGCCCCGGAAAAGCACGGCTCGCCTCTCACCGAGGAGGAGATAAAGCAGGCAATAGACGATAAAGCCGCTGAAATTACGGAGCCCGTTAAGCAGGCGGAAGAGAAACTCGGTCTGCCGCAGGGAGCTATATTCCCCATTGGTTACGACCCCGGCGCGAAGGCTCCGGAGCCCGCAAAGGAGCCCGACCATATGCTTGACGGTCCCGGCTCTGAGATGCCGCTTCGTTGCGCCAAATGCGGCGCTGAGCTCAAGCCCTCGCAGAAGTTCTGCACAATGTGCGGCGAGCGCATTGCACAAGCCGTGAAGCAAGACGTGAAGCTCTGCCACGTTTGCGGCGCCGAGCTTAAAGCAGGGCAAAAGTTCTGCACCTCCTGCGGCAGCAGAACCGGCAACTGACAAATTAACGCAATGCAGCGCAGCACAAAAGGCAGCCCCGTCAAAGGCTGCCTTGCTTTTGCGTTGATGGTTTAAAGAACGCTTACGCGATCTCCTCTTCTTTTTCATAGACGCTCACACACTTGTAACCGCCATGCTTAGTCTCAAAACGGCAGACGCCGTCGATCTTTGCATAGAGGGTATCATCCTTGCCGATACCGACGTTGGTGCCGGGATGGAAGTGAGTGCCGCGCTGCCTAACAAGAATATTGCCGGCAAGCACGAACTGACCGTCGGCGCGCTTGGGCCCCAAGCGCTTGGACTCGCTCTCACGACCGTTGCGGGAGCTGCCGACGCCCTTTTTATGTGCAAAGAGCTGAAGATCGAACCTGAACATATTAAGCCTTAACCTCCCTCTTGATAAGTTTGAGATAATCACCATAATTTTCCTCGATGGAACCAAGCCCCAAGAGCATAGTCCCAAGTATCAACTCCGCCTGTTCGCGCTGCTTTGGGGAAAGCCCCTGTGCAAGCTTTAAACGGAGCACGCCGTCCTCCTGAAAAAAATCGACTTTTGCGCCCGCAAGCTCGGTAATGCCGAGATATGCGGTCTGGGTCAGCGATGAAATACCGGCGCAGACGATATCATAATCGCGGTCGGCATAGCCGCTGTGCCCCACTGCCTCAAAGCCGGTGATATGACCTTTGTCATAAAGGACGGTAATCCTGGTCATACAGCGACCCTCAGCCTATGGAAAGGACCTTGACCTTAGTGTACGGCTGGCGATGACCCTGCTTCTTGCGAATGTTCTTCTTGGGCTTATACTTGAAGACTATGACCTTCCTGCCCTTGCCGTGCTCCATGACCTCTGCCTTGGCGGCAACACCCTGAACATAGGGCTTGCCAACGGTCACTGCATCGCCGTCTGCCATCATCAGTACGTCGAAGCTGACGGTATCGCCAACCTCTGCCTCGAGCTTTTCGACCATGATCTCGTCGCCCTGCTCGACCTTGTACTGCTTACCGCCGGTTACGATAATAGCGTACATTTCAGAAACTCCTCCTCTGAACAATCTCGCCCATGTGCGGTGCAGACCGATTTCTCGGCATGACTTTAAACCGGCACGGAGCGGCTCACCGAAATATGTTATCACAAGCCGGACGCCGTGTCAAGCAAAAATTAAGCATTTTTTCTATATATTTTGCTATTTTATCCTCCTTGATTGACATTGCCCGTGAAAATGCTACAATCTTTGCAGGGAGGATCGTATGCGTATCTCATTTGAAAAAGATGTACTGACTTTTAATGATATTGAATGCTTTGACCTTGCGAAGAGCTGCACCTGCGGGCAGGCGTTCCGCTGGCGCGAGCACGGCGGCGGGTACCTCGGCGTGGTTCGAGGGTCTGCGGCGCTGCTGCGTCAGGAAGGAGAAAGCGTCAACATATTCGGCGCAGCCCCCATCGAAGCGGCTATGTGGGCTCACTACCTTGATCTCGGGCGGGATTACTCCGCCATAGAGGCAGCGGCGATGAGCAATAAGCAGCTTGCCGTCTGCTTCCCCGAGGCTCACGGCATAAGGGTCTTCAATCAGGAGCCTTTTGAGGCGCTGATCTCATTCATCATATCTCAAAACAACAACATAAAAAGGATATCTGGCATTATCGCAAGGCTGTGTGAAAAATGCGGCGAGCCGATAGATTGCATGGGTGAAAGGCTTTGCGCCTTCCCGACGGCTGAAAAAATCGCCTCGCTTTCCTTAGAGGAGCTGACCGCTCTCGGCGCCGGCTACCGCGCACCTTTTATCAAGGCGGCGGCGGAAAAGGTGCTTGCGGGTTACGACCTCGAAGCCCTGAGGGATATGCCGCTTTACAAGGCGCGTGAGGAGCTGCGCTCTTTCTGTGGCGTCGGTCCCAAGGTGGCGGACTGCATACTGCTCTTTTCCCTTCAGCATACCGACGCCTTCCCCATAGACGTTTGGATCGACCGCGCCATGAAGGCCTTGTTCTTCGAGGGCAATGCCGTTAAAAAGGCCGAGCTCTATGAGGCGGTCGACAGCCTCGGCGAATACTCGGGCATAATCCAGCAATACATATTCCGGTACGCAAGAGCCGTCGGCAGAGACGCGCTGAGCGGAAAAGCCTGATGCTGCTCGAAAAAGCTTACGAGCGTTTGGGGATTATAAATATATTTGCGGGGGAAGCTGTAATGCTGTATAATGAATTATTGATGAAATAACCTTCCGAAAGGAGCTTTTTTATGGAAAAGACTTATCGCGTGCTTGCTGTCAATCCCGGTTCGACCTCCACGAAGGTGGGCATATACGAGGGATATGAGATGCTTTACGAGGGCACTGTGCGTCACAGCCAGGAGGAGCTTTCGAAGTTTGCCGCCATACACGACCAGAAGGACATGCGCATGGAGCTTGTTGAGTCTCTTATTGAGGAGAACGGCTACAAGCTTGCGGATATGGACGCATTCGTCGGGCGCGGCGGCATCGTGCGGCCTTTGAAGAGCGGCGTTTACACCATCAACGAAAAGCTGATGGACGACCTTATAAACCTGCCGAGCGCACAGCGTCACGCCAGCATGCTGGGCGGCGTAATTGCGAGGGCGTACGGCGACAGGTACGGCAAGCCGAGCTTTATAGTCGATCCCGTTACCGTTGACGAGCGCGACGAGATAGCCAAGATCACCGGTCTGCCCCAGATCAAGCGCGGCTGTATCTTCCACTGTCTCAATCAAAAGTCCGTCTGCCGCTATCATTGCAGGCTGAACGATATGAAATATGAGGAGCATAATTTCGTGGTGGCGCATCTGGGCGGCGGGATCTCCGTTGCGGCGCACAGGAAGGGCGTTATAGTTGACGTTACCGACGCCATGAGCGGCGAGGGACCCTTTACCCCCGAGCGCTGCGGCGCGCTGCCTGCGAAGGACCTTGCGGACTTCATTTTCGAGAGCGGTCTTCCCCGTGATGAGATAAATAAGCTGATCGCAGGCCGCGGCGGTCTGATGGCTCACTTCAACACCAACTCCGCCATCGACGTTGAAAAGATGGTCGAGGCGGGCGACGGGCACGCCAAGCTCATCTATGACGCAATGGCTTACAACGTCGCCAAGAGCTGCGGCGCGATGGCCGCGGTGCTCGCAGGCGAGGTGGACGCCGTTATAATAACCGGCGGTATCGCCTACTCGAAGATGCTGACCGAATACGTTAAGGAGCGCGTTAGCTTCATAGCTCCTGTTGTGATATACCCCGGTGAGGGCGAGCTTTCCGCGCTTGCGGCAGGCGCAGTGCGCGTGCTCTCCGGCGAGGAAGAGCCGAAGGAATACCTCGGCTAAGCATAAGAGCTTTGTCGGACGGGCGTGCGAGGGCTGTCGGATGCTCGTCCTGTTTTTTAAAAAGTGTTTGTTTTTATTAGAAATTTATTCAGAAAGAGAGCTGACGGGCAGGTCAGGTTCGACCCTGCCGATTATAATGATATGTTTATCGTTGTAGGGCTCGGCAATCCCGGCAGGGAGTATGCTGCGACGAGGCATAACGCCGGATATATGGTGCTGGACACGCTTGCGGAGCGATTTGATATCGACATCTGCCGCCGCAATTTCCGCTCGGTTTACGGCGAGGGGCGTATTGGCACGCAGAAGGCGGTGCTTGCCAAGCCGGAGACCTTTATGAACAACTCCGGCTGGGCGGTACGCGATCTTATGAACTGGTACAAGGCGGAGCCGGATCACCTTATCGTTGTTTACGACGACGTTGATATACCCGTTGGCACTCTGCGTATGCGCGACAAGGGCAGCGCAGGCACTCACAACGGCATGAAGAGCGTGGTTTATCAGTTGGGTTATGATAACTTCCCCCGAGTGAGGGTCGGCATCGGCAACGCTGAGCACGGCATGATAGACCATGTGCTCGGCAATTTCAACGATGATGAGAAGCCCGCCATATCGGAAGCCGTGAAGGACGCCGCCACCGCAGTCGAGCTCATAGTCAAGGGGCAGATGCATGAAGCGCAGGCAAGGTTCAATCATAAGGGGAAGAACAATCCGAAATAAAACCTCTCATCAAAAAATGCCTTCCTGTTCACCAGGGAAGGCATTTTTCAATGCTGTTCATTACCAGGGCCGTCTCGCGCAGGCGAAGTGCTTGCGCCAATAGTAGGTACGGCAGGGGCGGCAGACTACCTTGCCGTTGGAAGCGGAGGCGTCTATCATGAGACCGCCGCCGATATAAATGCCGACGTGACCCACCTTGGTATACTTGTTATTGTAGAAGAAGAGCAGATCGCCAACCTGCACGTTGTCGATGCTCTTTATCTTTTGCCAATCGCTTACGCTTGAATAGCCTGCGGCGTTATACCTGCCTCGGCTGGAGCCCGCCATTTTGAGGCAATAATAAACGAGGCCGGAGCAATCGAAGGAGTTGGGACCCACGGCGCCGAGGACGTATTTTTTGCCGAGCTGGGCATAGGCGGTGTTGATCATGGTCTGGATATTCGCCCTGCGTATCTGCTCCCGTGCGACGTGCGCCGCGGGAACCGCATCCGGCGAGAAAAGCCTTTCAAGCGTCCTCTCTCCTGCCAAACCGTCGGGCTCGAGCCGGTTTCTGGTCTGAAAAGCCATGACCGCTTCCTGCGTAGCGTCGCCGTAGTAGCCGTCCACCGCTTTTGTATAGTAGCCCAGAAGCTCAAGCTGCTGCTGTAAATTTTCGACGTCCAAGCCCTGCGTGTCGAGCTTCATGACGTATTTCTCGGCATTGTCGGAGAAGAGCAGGCGCAGGGTATTCTGTCCGGCAAGCCCATCCATATCGAGACCGTGCTGCCTTTGGAAAAGCTGCACGGCGTTTGCCGTTGCGCTGCCGTAGTAGCAGGTGGGCTCGTCGATATCGAGATAGCCGAGATCCATCAGTTTATTTTGAAGGGATGCGACGTAATCGTCCATCTGACCGGGGACGAGCGTGGGATTGCGCGTGACCTCAGGAGAGGGCAGCGCATTCCCGTCCTGTTTTGAGGTACGCGGCGCCTCCGGCGGGACTGTTACAAGCTCGCCGTCGGCCGCACCCTGCTGTGTATACGACTGAGGCTGCCAATTTGACCATGTTAAATCATCTGGTAAATCATAATTTATTTTAAAATACGATATATCATTATTACTTAAGTTTTCTATAATTACCTTAAAGAAGAAAGTATCCCCAGAAGAGTAACCACCATTTATTTGCTCTACAGTTAATCTAACATCATTAGAAGCAAATGCTT